>JAADEO010000218.1 GCA_013153415.1 Deltaproteobacteria bacterium | reverse complement strand
CACTTTTCAGTATAGCAACGGTCTCCCTTGAGAAACAGCTTAGCCCCTTCACGCCGACACTGGCGACAGACGGATTCTCTGTATCGTGCCAAAACTTCCTCCTTAGACTAAACTCTTCTCCGCTTCGGGGGACGACACCCGTTATGCGGAATGGGAGTAATATCTCTGATTACATTGATTGTCATACCCACACTCTGAATCGCCCGGATAGCGGATTCACGACCCGAGCCAGGTCCCTTGACATAGACGTCGACCGTGCGCATACCGTGGTCCATCGCCTTCTTGGCAGCATCCTCGGCGGTCTGCCGGGCGGCAAAAGGAGTACTTTTGCGCGAGCCCTTGAAACCGACCACTCCGGCGTTGGCCCAAGCGATCACATTACCCTGGGGATCGGTGAACGTGACCTTGGTATTGTTGAAAGTCGCCAGGATATATGCGATCCCGGCCGGAACATTCTTTTTCACCCGGCTCTTGCCGGATCTACCTCTCGGTTTAGCCATTTTTCCTCCCAGCAGCCCTCTGCTGCTGCCAGTTGATCAGTTCTTAAAACTATTTACGCTTCCTCGAAATCGGACCCCGAGCCGGGCCCTTGCGGGTCCGGGCGTTGGTCTTGGTCCGCTGTCCCCGCACCGGCAGGCCCCGACGGTGACGCAACCCCCGGTAGCAGCCGATATCCATCAACCGCTTGATATTGGTGGTTACCTCGCGCCTCAAGTCACCTTCGATCTTGTATGTATTTTCAATCTTTTCGCGAATACGGGCAAGCTGATCATCGTTGAGATCATCACTCTTGGTATTCGGATCAATCTCGACCTCGGAAAGAATTTTCTCAGAGGTACTGCGTCCTATACCGTAGATATAGGTCAGGGCGATGACAATTCTTTTGTTTCGGGGCAAATTCACCCCAGCGATTCTGGCCAATGGATTCTCCTCCTAAAACTGCCGTTTTCTTTTTATCAACCCTGGCGTTGCTTATGCTTGGGGTTTTCGCAAATAACCCGCACGACTCCACGCCGCTTGATCAGTTTGCATTTATCGCAGATCTTTTTGACTGATGCTCGAACCTTCATCTTCGACTCCAATAATCGGGTTTGCGTGTCTTCCGTCTACCGGGTACGGTAAATAATCCGGCCACGACTTAAATCATACGGTGATAACTGAATCGTCACTTTGTCTCCGGGCAGAATCTTGATAAAATGCATCCGCATCTTACCGGAAATATGGGCCAGCACCCGGTGCCCGTTTTCCAGGTCCACCCGGAACATGGCGTTGGGCAGGGTTTCAACCACCGTCCCTTCGACTTCAATCACATCCTCTTTATTCGACATCTTCTTTTACCACCATCAAATTCATTTATCTTAATCCTCCAGCGTACTCAATATCTCGGGGCCATCATCGGTAATGGCTATGGTATGCTCAAAGTGGGCCGAAAGCTTGCGATCCCTTGTCACCGCGGTCCAGCCATCGGCCAGTACATCGACCTCCCAGCTTCCCTGGTTGATCATCGGCTCGATCGCCAGCACCATCCCGCTTTTCAGCAGCAGACCGGTACCGGGGCGGCCGTAGTTGGGAATCTGCGGAGGCTCGTGCAACTCGGTTCCGATACCATGCCCGACAAAATCCCTGACCACGCTGAAGCCGTTCTTCTCGGCGTGCTCCTGGACGCTGTAGGAGAGCGTATGCAACCGCTCTCCGGGCCAGGCCCGGGCGATCGCTTTCTCCAGAGAGACCCGGGTCACCTCCAGAAGGTTGCGGGCCACGTTGGAGATCTTTCCCACCGGTACGGTGATCGCCGCATCACCATAGTAGCCGTCCAGGCAAACCCCGACATCAATACTGATGATATCCCCCTCCTTGAGTTTGCGCTTGCGCGAGGGAATACCATGGACGATTTCATGGTTGATCGAGGTGCACAAGGTGGCCGGGAAACCGGCATATCCTTTGAATGCCGGCCGCGCTCCCCGCCCGACAATCTCTTCCTCGGCTATCTTGTCCAGGGCGGCAGTACTGATTCCCGGCCGGACACTTTTTTTCAGAAGTTCGAGAACCTCGGCCACCATGCGATTGGCGGCCTTGAGTTTCTCAATCTCCCGCCGGGAACGTAAGACAATCATCCATTGATTACGGCCATGATCGCCGCGTAGATCTCATCCGGGGTTCCGGTTCCATCGATCGGGCGCAACAGGCCTTTACCCTTGTAATATTCAATCAGAGGCGCGGTCTGCTTGTGGTAGTTCTCGAGCCGGACCTTGATCGCCTCTTCCTTGTCATCATCCCGCTGGTAGAGCTTGGCTCCGCAGAGGTCGCAGATACCGTCCACTTTCGGCGGATTGAAGATCTTGTGAAAGCTGGCCCCGCAGGTACACATCCAGCGTCCGGTCAGACGGGCCAGCAGATCAGCGTCGGGGACCTCGATACTGATCACGTGATCGATCTTGCGGCCGCTCTTTTCCAGCATCTCATCCAGCGACGAGGCCTGGTCCACGGTCCGGGGGAAACCATCGAGAATGAAGCCCTTGTTGCAATCATCCTCTTTGAGACGGTCGTCGATGATGCCGATAACCACGGAATCGGGTACCAGTTTGCCGGCATCCATGTACTTCTTGGCCTCGACCCCCATCTCCGTGCCTTCCTTGACGGCCGCACGGAGAATGTCACCTGTCGAAATCTGAGGAATCTTGAGCGCCTCGATCATCTTTTTCGCCTGGGTTCCTTTACCGGCTCCCGGAGGTCCCAACAAAATCAGGTTCATGACATTCTCCTTTTTTCAATCAGGTTGAATATTAACAGCGACTGCCGCGCAGTGACCGTCGCAGGGTTTCCATACTAACGCCGACGTCCACCGGCCTTGCGCATCAGGCCTTCATAGTTGCGGGCCATCAGGTGCGACTGAATCTGCTGGATGGTGTCGATACCGACCCCGACGACAATCAGGAGCGCGGTTCCGCCGAAGAAGAAGGGAACGTTGAACTTCCCGATCAGCAGCATCGGCAGGACGCAGACGATCGAAACGTAGACCGCCCCCCAAAAGGTCAACCGAGTCAGGATCTTGTCGAGATACTCCGCGGTCCGCTTCCCGGGCCGAATGCCGGGGACGTAGCCGCCGAACTTCTTCAGGTTCTCGGCGACATCGTCGGGCTTGAAGGTTACCGCGGTATAGAAGTAGCAGAAAATAAAGATCAGAATGACATAAACGATATTATACGCAATGCTGCTCGGCACGAAAGCGGCCGAGAATTTCTTCATGATCGGCAGATCGATGAAGTTGGCGATCGTCGCCGGGAACATGATGATCGAAGAAGCGAAAATCGGCGGAATAACCCCGGCGGTATTGATCTTCAGCGGCAAGTGCGTGCTCTGGCCGCCGACCATGCGGCGGCCCTGGACCCGCTTGGCGTACTGGATCGGAATCCGACGCTGGGCCATCTCCATGAAAACGATCGCCGCCACCGTCACCGCCATCAGCACGAGGATGAAAAGCATCACGAAGAGGCTCATTTCACCGGTCTTGATGAGACGCACGGTATTGATGATCGCGGCCGGAGCCCGGGCGATGATCCCGGCGAAGATGATCAGGGAGATTCCGTTGCCGATACCGCGCTCGGTGATCTGCTCACCGATCCACATGATGAACGCAGTACCGGTGGTCAGAGTGATCACGGTCAGCAGGCGGAAACCCCAGCCCGGAAACATGACCACCATTTCGCCGGCCGGACCCTGCATGCTCTCGAGACCGACGGCGATGCCGAAACTCTGGATCACGCTCAAAAGCAGGGTACCATAGCGGGTGTAACGGATAATCTTGCGCTGTCCGGCTTCTCCCTCTTTCTTGAGTCGCTCCAGGGTCGGAACCACCATGGCCAGAAGCTCGATGATAATCGAAGCACTGATGTAGGGCATGATCCCCAGGGCGAAAACCGACAGCTTGCTCAAACCGCCGCCGGAAAACATGTCGAACATTCCCAGCAGGGTGCCCTTGGCCTGGGCGAAGAATGCGGCCAGGGCCTGACCATCGATCCCCGGGGTCGGCACATGGATACCAATGCGGTAAACCAGGAGCAGGAAGAAGGTCCAGCCCAGGCGTTTCTGCAATTCGGGGATATTGCCGATGTTCTCAATGCCCTTAAGCAACGCCAGTCTCCTCTTCAACCGTACCGCCGGCCTGTTTGACCTTCTCCGCCGCGGTGGCGCTGCAGGCGGCTACCCGGATGGTGAGTTTACGGTTGAGGATCCCGCTGCCCAGCAACTTGATCCGTTTTTCACCCTGATTGACGACCCCCTGTTTCTGCAGGGCGGCGGCATCAACCACGCTGCCATCCTCGAAACAATTGAGCTGGTAGACATTGACGATCGCGTATTCACGCCGGAAAATGTTGGTGAATCCCCGTTTCGGAATGCGCCGCTGCAACGGCATCTGGCCACCCTCGAACCAGGGATGGATGCTGCCCCCGGAGCGCGATTTCTGACCTTTGTGGCCGCGGCCGGCGGTTTTGTGATAACCGGAACCGATCCCCCGGCCGACTCTTTTCCGATTTTTGCTGGCGCCGCGGTCCGCGGGCAATGAAGCTAAATCAACCATTACTTTCCTCTTATCCAGTAAGCTGACTCAAGGTCAGACTTCTTCAACATCAACAAGGTAAGAAATCTTGCGCACCATGCCCCGGATCTGCGGGGTATCCGCTTTGATCACGGTCTGGCGGATCTTGCGCAAGCCCAGGGCCTGAGCCGTTCTCTTATGCTTGAGCAGGCGCCCGCAGCAACTGCGCTTCAATGTGATTTTAAGGGCACTCATTTTCCCTCTCCTTCGCTTGGTATTTGAACGGTCCCTGACTTAGACTAGCTGGTCAGGTGCACACGTTTGCCCCGGTTACGGGAAACCTGGTCGGCACTCTGCAGCTGCATAAGACCGTCAAGGGTGGCCCGCACCGCGTTATGGGGATTGTTGGAACCGATGCATTTGGTCAGGATATCCTTGACCCCGGCCGATTCGAGGACGGCACGGACGGCGCCGCCGGCAATCACCCCGGTACCGGGAGAGGCCGGACGCAACAGAACCTTGCCGGCCCCGTAGTTGCCCACCACCTGAAACGGAATCGTGGTCCCCTCCAGGGCGACATTTACCATCTCACGTTTGGCCGCTTCCGTTCCTTTGCGCACCGCTTCCGGAACCTCATTGGCCTTGCCGAGTCCGAAACCGACCTTGCCCTTGCCGTCACCGACAACAACCAGAGCGCTGAAACTGAAACGCCGACCACCCTTAACAACCTTAGCAACCCGGTTGATCTTGACAACCCGTTCGGTTACATCACTTTCCTGAAATCTGGGCTTTTCCAAGCCTCACCTCCAACAAATCAATTGCTTATTTAACAAGCTCACTAGAACTTCAATCCGGCTTCCCGGGCCCCATCCGCCAGTTCCTTGATCCGGCCATGGTAAATGAAACCATTGCGGTCAAAAACCACTTCCTTGACACTCTCAGCCTGCAGGCGCTCGGCGATCATCCGGCCGACCTCCTTGGCCGCAGCTCGGTTGCCTCCCGAAGCCAGGGTAAACCCCTTTTCGACGCTGGAAGCAGCCGCCATGGTTCTACCCTGCTCATCATCGATAGCCTGAACATAGATATGCTTGGCGGACTTAAAAACCGAAAGTCTCGGCCGCTCGGCGCTGCCGCTGATTATCCCTCTGATCCTGCGTTTCTTCTTTTCCCGCACCAATCTTTTCTTTGTTTTCAGATCCACCACATCACCTCAAAAAAACTCGGCCCGGCCGGTTACTTACCGGCCTTACCGGCTTTACGAATAACATATTCGTCGATATACTTGATCCCTTTGCCTTTGTAGGGCTCAACCGGACGGAAGGCCCGGATATCGGCGGCCACGGCCCCGACCTGCTGCTTGTCGACCCCCTGGACCACCACTTTCTCGCGATCCACCGAAATCGAAATCCCTTCGGGAATCGGGTAGGCTATGGGATGGGAGAAACCGAGCGCCAGGTTCAGGGTTTTGCCGCTGACATCGGCCCGGTAGCCGATCCCGTTGATCTCCAGGGTCTTGGAAAACCCGGTCGACACGCCGGTAACCATATTGGCGATCAGGGCCCGCATCAGACCGTGAAAGGAACGTGAACGCCGGTCATCGGCCACGCGGGTGACATTGACGACCCCGTCGCCAATCTCGACTCCGACCCGATCGACCAGGGCCTGCTCCAGAGTGCCCTTGGGCCCTTTGACCTTAACTTTCCCGTCCGCCACCGAAACTTCAACTCCCTGCGGCAGGGTAATCTCTTGCTTACCAATTCGAGACATTCTTTATCTCCACAACAACTCTGTTTGAAAACCGTCTACCAGACAGAACAGATATATTCGCCACCAACATGCAGTTTCGCCGCCTGTTCACCGCTGACCACCCCTTTCGAGGTCGACAGGATACTGGTTCCCAGACCGTTCCTGATTACCGGGATCTCATCATGCTTGACGTAGCGCCGCAGTCCGCAGCGACTTTCACGCTTGAGCCCATTGATAACCGGACGCCCATCCTCGTCATACTTGAGATAGAGACGCAGAACTCCCTGCACGTCATCCTGGATCACCTGGTAATCCCGAATATAGCCCTCTTCCTTAAGGATATCAGCCAGGCTCCGGTTCATCCGGGTCAGGATAACATCAACTTTCTCAAAATTTGCCATATTCGCATTACGAATTCTGGTCAACATATCAGCGATCAGATCGTTTGCCGACATTCTACTCACCTTCTGTAAAAATTGAACTCTTTAATAAAGACTGCGACTACCAGCTCGATTTGATCACTCCCGGTATCTCGCCCCGGGAAGAGAGAGTCCGGAAACAGATCCGGCACATGCCGAACTTGCGGTAGTAACCACGCGGCCGACCACACAGGGGACAACGGTTGTACTCCCGTACGGCAAATTTCTTCGCCCTTTCGGCCTTGATCATCATTGACTTCTTCGCCATCAAACTTCTCCTGGATCACCAGCCCCGTTCACCGGGCCCGGCAAGCTATCATTTTCTGAATGGGAAACCAAACAATTTCAGGAGCTCACGCCCCTCTTCGTCGGTTTTTGCCGTCGTCACTACCGCGATATTCATGCCCTTGACTTTGTCGACATTCTCGAGGTCGATCTCCGGGAAAACCACCTGCTCACGAAAACCCAGGGAGTAGTTGCCACGGCCGTCAAAGGCCTTGGCCGAGATCCCCTTGAAGTCCCGGACCCGGGGCAGCACCACGCAGATCAGCCGCTCGAGGAATTCGTACATCACCTCGCGCCGCAGGGTCACCATGCAACCGATCGGCATCCCTTCCCGCAATTTGAACTGGGCGATCGATTTGCGGGCCCGGGTGATAACCGGCTTGCGACCGGTGATGGCCGCCATCTCCTGCACCGCGGACTCGAGAATCTTGACATTCTGCACCGCTTCGCCCAAGCCCATGTTCACCACGACCTTCTCGAGGCGGGGAACCTCCATAATATTGCCGTAGCTGAATTTCTTCTGCAAGGCCGGCACTATCTCCTGCTGGTATTTTTCCTTGAACAAGCCCATCTAGCTTTACCCTCCGGGTCTCTACTGACTACTTATCAAAAAGCTCTTCGCATTTTTTGCAATAGCGAGCTTTGCTGTTATCCTTCAACTGACGCACCCCGACCCGCACCGGCTTGCTGCATTTTTCGCAGTACAGCATGACGTTGGAACGGTGAATCGATGCCTCTTTCTCGATGATCCCGCCCTGGGTCTGATCCATTCCCGGCCGGGTATGACGCTTGACCAGGTTGAGCTTTTCCACCACCACCCGGTTCTTCTCATGCAAAACCCTTTTGACCTTGCCGGTTTTGCCTCTGTCTTTTCCCGCGATGACCATTACCTTGTCATCTTTTTTCAGTCGCATCATGGCAACACTCCAATACTCAGATATCCGTCGATCCCCTACAGCACTTCCGGGGCCAGGGACACGATTTTCATAAAATTCCGGGCTCTCAGCTCGCGGGCCACGGGCCCGAAGATGCGGGTTCCGATCGGTTCGCCCTGGGCGTTGATCAGAACCGCCGAATTGCAGTCGAACTTGATGTAGCTGCCATCCTGGCGACGGATCTCCTTGGCGGTGCGCACAACCACCGCTTCCAGGACATCCCCCTTCTTGACCTTGGCATTGGGCATCGCTTCCTTGACGGAAACCTTGATAATATCGCCGACCCCGGCGTAACGCCGGCGGGAACCGCCCAATACCTTGATGCACAACATCTTCTTCGCCCCGGAATTATCCGCCGAATCAAGGAGCGTCTCAACCTGTATCATCTTATCTTCTCCCAGTCATACGTCCCGCCGCCGCCTTCACCCGACGAGGCCTGGACGTCATGGTCACTATTTGACAGCCCGCGTCACAATCCGGCTGACCCGCCAGCATTTATCCTTGCTCAACGGCCGACATTCGGTAATCGCCACGGCGTCACCGATGGTGCACTGGTTGAGGGGATCATGGGCTTTATATTTTTTACTTCTGCGAATATACTTCTTGTAGGTCGGATGCTTGATCTTGGTCGAAACCTGGACCACCACGGTTTTATCCATCTTGTCGCTGGTCACAACCCCAACCATCGTCCGCTTGTTTCTCTGGCCGCTTTTCTGCATGGGTATCCCTTATACGATTACTCAGCTTTTGAGTTCTATACCGCTTTTTTCAACTCGTTTAACCGGGTCAGGACACGAGCCCGGTCCCGTTTGATCTTGCCCAGCCGGGCCGTATCCTGCAACTGACTGATACTCTTCTGGAAACGCAGGTTGAACAGCTCCTGCGCCAGCTCAGCCACCTTGCTCTGCAGCTCTTCGGCCGACAACTCATTAATCTCACTCATCTTCATAAAGTCACCTCCCGGCTTACCGCCTTGGTCTTGATCGGCAGTTTATGCGCCGCCAGACGCAGGGCCTCATGGGCAACCTCTTTCGGAACCCCCTCCATCTCGTAGAGGATACGGCCCGGTTTGACAATCGCCACCCACTTTTCCGGCGAGCCTTTACCTTTACCCATGCGGACTTCGGCCGGCTTCTGGGTCAGGGGCTTATCCGGAAAGATTCTGATCCAGACCTTGCCGCCACGCTTGATATGACGGTTGATGGCGATACGGGCCGCCTCGATCTGGCGGTTGGTGATGCGGCCGGCCTCGAGGGCCTGCAGACCGTAATCACCGAATGACAGACGAAAGCCGCCGGACGCCTTACCCTTGATGCGTCCTTTCTGCTGCTTTCTGTATTTGACCTTCTTTGGCATTAACATGACAATACCCCTGGTTCTCTCTCATGACCCGGCCGCCCAAGGCGGGAACGGGTTCTTAAACTATCTCGTAGCGTTGTCGCCGGATGTCCCGGCTAGCAACTTCCTATAAGGCTTTGACCGCGGCCAGCTGTTCCTGCTTGCCAACCACGATTTCACCCTTGAAAACCCAAACCTTGACTCCGATGATACCATAAGTGGTATTGGCCTCGGCAAACCCGTAATCGATATCAGCCCGCAGGGTATGCAGCGGAACGCGACCGTCACGATACCACTCGGTCCGGGCGATTTCCGCCCCGCCGAGACGTCCGGCCACCGCGATCTTGATCCCCTGGACACCGAGCTTCATCGCCATGCCGACGCTGCGCTTGATGGCGCGCCGGAAGGCCACCCGACGCTCAAGCTGCAGGGCCACGTTTTCGGCAATCAGCTGGGCATCGGTTTCCGGTCGCTTGACTTCATTGATATTGATGAAGATCTCACCCTGGACCAGGCGGCTGAGATCCTTTTTCAGGGCTTCGATCTCGGCCCCTTTTTTACCGATAATGATCCCCGGACGGGCGGCGAAGATGTTGACCCGAATTCGTTTGGCGGCCCGCTCGATCTCAATTTTCGAGATCCCGGCATGATACATCTTCTTCTTCAGGTACTTTTTCAGGCGCAAATCTTCATGCAGGAACTGTTTGTACTCCTTGTCCGCATACCAGCAGGAACTCCAGGTTTTGACAATTCCCAAACGCAAGCCAATCGGATTAACTTTCTGTCCCAAGACTCATCTCCCGCACATTGCAATGTGCTGTTAACGACAATACTTTATATTCGAAAACCAAAAATTTCTTAATCGCGCTCGTCATCGAGAATAACGGTAATATGACAGGTGCGCTTGTTGATCCGGGTGGCCCGTCCCATGGCCCGGGGCTGAAAACGCCGCATCGTCGGGCCCTCGTCGACATACGCCTTCTTGATATAAAGGGCATCGAGATCGATATCCCCACGCTGGTCAGCATTGGCGATTGCCGATTCCACCAGCTTATGGATAACCGGAGCGCATTTCTTGCGGGTTACCTTGAGAACGTTGAGAGCCGTCTCAACATCCATCCCCTTGATCATATCTGCAACCAGACGGGTCTTGCGGGGCGCCATCCGGTAATGTCTCAGTTTAGCCTGGACCTGCATGCCTGAACTCCTCTTTCGGAATTAGTTATTCTGGACTTCTTATTTACGTTTGGACTTCTTGTCGGCGGCATGTCCGTAATAAGTCCGGGTCGGAGAGAACTCCCCCAGCTTATGGCCGACCATCTCCTCGGTAATGAATACCGGGATGAATTTCTTGCCGTTATGAACCGCTATCGTATAACCCACCATTTCCGGGAAAATCGTCGAACGCCGGGACCAGGTCTTGATGGTCTTGTTGTTGCTGTTGGCCAGCTTTTCGACCTTATCGAGCAGGTGCTGATCTATGAAGGGTCCTTTTTTTACTGAACGCGCCACTTGCGGCCTCCTGTATTAACTTGCTTCTGGCTTTTTACTTACTTCGGTATTCACCGATCTCGCGCCGCCCCTGCCGGGCCGGCGATCAGCGACTATTTGTTGCGACGCCTGACGATATCCTTGTCGGTCGCCTTGTTGTTACGGGTCTTGTGGCCCTTGGTCGGAACCCCCCAGGGGGTTACCGGGTGGCGGCCGCCGGAGGATTTACCCTCGCCGCCGCCATGGGGATGATCGACCGGGTTCATGGCCACACCGCGGACCTTGGGCCGACGACCGAGCCAGCGGCTGCGGCCGGCTTTGCCGAGCGAGATATTATCATGTTCGATATTGCTGAGCTGGCCCAGAGTCGCCCGGCAGAGATGATGGATGTAACGCACCTCGCCGGAAGGCATCTTGATCTGAACCTTGTGCCCGTCCTTGGCCATCAGCTGGGCGTAGGCCCCGGCGCTGCGCACCAGCTGGGCACCCTTACCGATCTTGAGCTCGACATTATGGATGATGCTGCCCAAGGGCATGTTTTTGAGCGGCAGGCAGTTGCCGGGCTTGATATCGACGTTATCGCCGGCCTCGATGCGGTCACCGACCTTGATATCGAGCGGTGCCAGGATATAACGCTTTTCCCCATCGGCATACTGGAGCAGGGCGATCCGGGCCGAACGGTTGGGATCGTATTCGATGGTCTTGACGATCGCCGGAATCCCGACCTTGTCGCGTTTGAAATCGATAATCCGGTATTTACGCCGGCTGCCGCCGCCCCGATGCCGAACCGTGATACGACCGTTATTATTGCGACCCGCCTTTTTATTAAGCGGGGCCAGCAGGCTCTTTTCAGGCTGGGTGGTAGTAATCTCCTCAAAAGAGGAAGATGTCTGAAAACGCCGCCCCGGAGATGTCGGATTATATTTTTTCAGTGCCATTGCTATAATACCTTAAAAATTTATACGCCTTCGAAAATTTCAATCTTCTGGTCCGGTTTCAGGGTTACGATCGCCTTTTTGCCATCCGGCTTGCGGCCCATGACCCGGCCAACCCGTTTCTTTTTGCCTTTGGTCCGAATGGTGCGGACATCTTCGACCTTGACCTTGAAAAGAGCTTCGACCGCCTTGCGGATCTCTACCTTGTTGGCTGAACGATCAACCTCGAAAGTGCACTGGCGTCCCACCTGGTAGGCTTCCATGCTTTTTTCGGTCATCACCGGATAGCGGATTATGTCGTAGTAGTTATTGGGTATCATTTCTGCAAAGCCCCCTCGATCTTTTTCAGGGATGCATCCGAGAGCATCAGGTAATCATATTTCAGGAGATCGTAGACATTGACCCCGTTCTGATTGACGGCGATGGCGCCGGGCAGATTGCGGGTCGACAGCTCGAGATTGCGGTTGTCCTCGGCCACCAGCATCGCCTTCTCGACTCCGAAGGTCTTGAGCAGCTCCGCCACCCGCTTGGTCTTGACCTCCTCGAGGTTGAAATCCTGGACCACGAAAAGCTTGCCCTCTTTATATTTCTGGGAGAGCACCGAAATCAGAGCCTGGCGCCGGACCCGCTTGGGCAGGCGGTAGCCGTAATCGCGGGGCTGGGGACCAAAGATCGTGCCGCCACCACGCCAGATCGGAGACCGGCTGGTTCCGGCCCGGGCGCGACCGGTACCCTTCTGCCGCCAGGGTTTGGCGCTGCCGCCTTTGACCTTGGCCCGGTTCTTGACCGCAGCAGTTCCTTTACGGCGCTTGGCCAACTGCCAGACGACCACGTCGCGGACCAGATGCTCTTTGATCTCGGCGTTGAAAACCGCATCGGCGATCTCGGTTTCAGCGACTTTCTCTTTTGCTAAATTATAGACATCAACTTTGGCCATATCATTCTCCGACAATTTCCCCGCTTCCGGGAAATATCGCTAATCTACTTGACTTTCTTGATCGTCACGAGGCCGTTCTTGGCCCCCGGCACGCCACCTTTAACCAGCACCAGGCCCGCTTCGGGCTGGACCTGGACCACGGTCAGGTTCTTGACCGTGATCTTCTTGTTACCCATCTGGCCGGCCATCTTCTTGCCTTTGACCACCCGGCCGGGATAGGCCGAGGTACCGACCGAACCGCCCGAACGATGGTTCTTGTGGGCCCCATGCGAGGCCGGCTGGCCCCGGAAACCCCAGCGCTTCATGACCCCGGCGAAACCCTTACCCTTGGACTTGGCGCTCACCGTCACCAGGTTCCCGGGAGCAAAGAGCTCGGCCGTGAAGACATCGCCCGGCTTGTAGTCGCTGACGTCATCGACCCGGACTTCGCGCAAATGGTAGAAGATCCCCTTACCGGCCTTCTGGCAGTGCCCGATCTGGGGTTTGCTGGCCCGGGCCATCGGCTTCTCGGCGAAACCGAGCTGCACAGCGCTATAGCCATCTTTCTCCGCGGTCTTGACCTGCACCACGGTACAGGGTCCCACCGCCAACACGGTAACCGGCACGAGTTCCCCAAGCTCATTGTAAAGCTGGGTCATGCCGACTTTTTTAGCTAACAATTCCTGTATTTCAGCCATCATTAAACCTTATGTTGTCAATCTCTCTTGAAGATATTACCCGATCAGGCCGCAGTCGCGCCGCGACTAGAGCTTAATCTCAACATCAACGCCGGCCGAAAGATCCAGCTTCATCAGGGCGTCAACGGTCTGCTGGGTCGGCTCAAGGATATCGATCAAACGATTGTGGGTCCGCATCTCGAACTGCTCCCGTGATTTCTTGTTGACGTGGGGCGAGCGCAGAACACAATACTTGTTGATTACGGTCGGCAAAGCGATCGGGCCGGCAACCACGGCTCCGGTCCGTTTGGCGGTGTTGACGATCTCACCCACCGACTGGTCCAGGATCTTGTGGTCATAGCCTTTCAGTCTGATTCTGATTTTCTGGCTTGCGATACTCATCTCTTTAAATCTACCTCTAAGGTCCGGTCCACGGAAACCAAGCCCGGGATACCGGAATTAGGCCTCACTCCAGACTCGCATCGGCCGAGTCCGGCAGATGCGGCTTTATTCGATAATTTCACTGACGACGCCGGCGCCGACGGTGCGGCCGCCTTCACGGATCGCGAAGCGGAGCTCTTTCTCCATCGCGATCGGGGTGATCA
>JAADEO010000131.1 GCA_013153415.1 Deltaproteobacteria bacterium | reverse complement strand
GCTTTTCCCCTCCTCTTTAATGTGTATAAACTTACATAACAATACACATCGAAAACCGTTTTGTCAATTAGCTGGAGGAAAAAGAATTTACAGCTGCTGTCTGCAATTACAGCAGGAAGCGTTCGTACATCTCCTCGCTGAAGCCGACCAGGTAGTGGTTGCCGATCCGGAAGGTCGGGGCTCTCAGGTTGCCGCTCGGGCCCATGGCTGCCTTGAGGATGGTTTCGCGGTTGGTGTCTTCGGGGGTGAATTCGAGAATTTTTTTGCCTTTGGCAATGGTGATTTTATCGCCCCGGGAGAGAACCTCCCAGGCGGAATCAGCATCGAAACGGGTTTTGCGGGCATCGATGGTTTCAGTGATTTCGATTCCGTGTCTGCCCAGGAACTCCCAGGCTTTCTTGCAGGAGGTTCAGCCTTTGCGCATGTAGGCCCAGTCGATGGTCATGATGGTCGGCTCCTTCTAGCTCGAGGGTTGGTCGGTGGGTTCCTGGTTGTTACCGTCCGCCGTCTGGTTGGCGGATGCCGGGGCCGGGATGACCTCGATCCGGTCGGCCCGCTGGAGGCCGTGGGGCAGCATCTTGCCGCGGCGGCCGCGGTTGCCGAAATAGTCTTCGAGACTGTTGGGCTTGAGGGTCATAAAACGGCGGCCGGCGTAGATCTTAAGGCTGGCGCCGGGGGACAGAACAGCCAGGCTTTTCAAAAATTCCGGTTCGTAATTGCTGCGGGCCGGGGAGAGGTTGATGATTTTGTTGCCCTTGCCCTTGCTTAAAATCGGCAGCTGGGTCAGGGGAAAGATCAGCATCCGGCCCGAACTGCTCATCGCGACCAGCATCTCTTCTTCGATGTTCTTGAGCCGCAGGGGCGGCAGTGGGTGCTGATCTGCTCCCAGGGTGAGGACCGCCTTGCCGTTGCGGTTTTTGCTCAAGAGTTCTGCGAATTTGGTGATGAAGCCGTAACCGGAATCACCGGCCAGCAGAACGTAATCGTCGTTTTCACCCATCAGCATGTATTCGACCGGGCTGTTGTCTTCCAGTTGCAGCCGGCCGCTCAAGGGCTCGCCGTGGCTGCGGGCCGAGGGCAGACCCCGGGCCGGCAGGGTGTAGCAGCGACCGCAGGAGGCCAGGAACACCACCGGCTGGTTGCTGCGGCCGCAGACCGCGGTTTTGAAACCGTCGCCGGAGCGGTAGTTGATCTTTTCCGGGTCGATATCGTGGCCTTTGGCGGCCCGGACCCAGCCTTTTTCCGAAAGGATCACGGTCACCGGTTCGGTCGGCAGCAGAGCCGCGGCATCGAGGGCCTGGGCCTCCTTGCGGACCACGGTCGGCGAGCGCCGGGGATCGCCGAAACGCTTGGCGTCGGCCTTGATCTCCTTGCGGATCAGGCTTTTGAGCTTGCGGTTCGAACCCAGAAGCTCTTCCAGCTTTTTCCTTTCCTCTTCTAGTTCCTCCTCTTCGGCCTTGATCTTGATCTCCTCGAGCCGGGCCAGATGGCGGAGTTTCAGTTCGAGAATGGCTTCGGCCTGGCGCTCGGAAAGGCCGAAACGCTCCATCAATACCGGTTTGGGGCGGTCATGGGTGCGGATGATCTCGATGACTTCGTCGAGATTGAGATAGGCGACCAGCAGGCCGGCTAGGATATGCAGCCGGTCCAGAACCTTGTCCAGGCGGTGCTGCAGCCGGCGGCGGACGATCTCGGTGCGGAACCTGAGCCATTCGCTGAGCATTTCGGCCAGGTTCATGATCCGGGGCCGGCCGTCGAGGGCGATGAGATTGAGGTTGACCCGGTAGCTCTTTTCGAGATCGGTGGTGGCGAAGAGGTGGGCCATCAGCTGTTCGCAGTCGACCCGGCTGGAACGGGGGATGATGACCAGGCGGACCGGGTCTTCGTTGTCCGATTCATCACGAAGATCGGCGACTAAAGGCAGCTTCTTGGCCCTCATCTGGGCTGCGATCTGTTCCATGATTTTGGCCCCGGAGACCTGGTGGGGCAGGGCGGTGATGACGATGTCGCCCTCCTCTTTTTCGTAGACGGCCCGCATCTTCAGGGTGCCGCCGCCTTTTTCATAGAGTCTGACGATCTCCTCCCGCGGAGTGATGATCTCGGCCGGAGTGGGAAAATCGGGCCCCTTGACGAACTCGCAGAGTTCGGCCGTAGTGGCTGTGGGATGGTCGAGCAGGTGGATGCAGGCTTCGGCCACTTCCCTGAGATTATGAGGCGGAATGTCGGTGGCCATGCCGACGGCGATGCCGGTGCTGCCATTCAGAAGGATGTTGGGCAGCCGGGCCGGGAGGATCTTCGGCTCTTTCAGGGTGCCGTCGAAATTGTCGCCCCAGTCGACCGTGCCCTGGCCGAGTTCGCTCAACAGCAACTCGGCGTAGGGCGAAAGCCTGGCTTCGGTGTAGCGCATCGCGGCGAAGGATTTGGGATCGTCGGGCGCTCCCCAGTTGCCCTGGCCGTCGATCAGCGGGTAGCGGTAGGTGAAAGGCTGGGCCATCAGGACCATGGCTTCGTAGCAGGCCGAATCGCCGTGGGGATGGAATTTGCCGAGTACGTCGCCGACGGTGCGGGCCGATTTCTTGTACTTGGCCCCGGCCTTGAGGCCCAATTCCGACATCGCGTAGATGATCCGCCGCTGGACCGGCTTGAGGCCGTCGCCGATATGGGGCAGGGCCCGGTCGAGGATCACGTACATCGCATACTCGAGATAGGCCCGCTCGGTGAATTTGCCGAGGAACTCCTTCTCGCAGTCGTCGTAGGTTTCGGTATTAGTCATAAAAGGTTCAAGGTTGAAGGTTCAAGGTTGATAAACTCGAAATAAATCGAATCTTTGCTAATAACGGGATGGCAAAGTAAAAAGCTCCAGATGCGAGGCGCCGGAAAGCTGAGGAATGAGGCGTACATAGAAGTACGCCGCAGTGACGAAGACTTTTCGGGAACGAAGCAGGTGGAGTTGTTACGAAGCCATCAATTTAAGGACTCATGGCCAAGCCTACGCATCAGAAGATAATCTGTACCAACA
>JAADEO010000074.1 GCA_013153415.1 Deltaproteobacteria bacterium | reverse complement strand
GATGAGGAGCAGTCTGAAAAGAGGTTTACGAAAAGATATGGTTTTTGGCGGCATAATAGCATTTTCCTGAAAATCCGGGCGGATTTTTAAAAACCGCCTCGGGTGCTACTTGATACCGGGCTCTCTCCCCTCATTGTCCGGCAGCGGGAGAATGGTCCGGTATGGATATGGTTGTTTAAGAGCTGTAATCAAACCTTGGCCAGCATCGCCTCGAGACTGGCCTTGTTGGTCATGCCGACGATTTTGTCGACTTCTTTGCCCTGGTTGAAAAGGATCAGGGTGGGAATGCCGCGGACCCCGTATTTGGCCGGGGTTCTCGGATTCTCATCGACATTGAGTTTGACGACCTTGACCTTGTCCTGATTTTCCCCGGCGAACTCATCGAGGATCGGGGCGATGGCGGCACAGGGACCGCACCAGGTGGCGAAAAAATCGATCAGAACTGGCTTGTCGGAACTGTTGAGCAGCTCGGCGAAACTTTCATCGGTTACCTGAGTAACATTGGACATGATATTCTCCTTTATGAATGAATTATGTGTGGACTGGCCGGAAAATGATCAGCGATCACGGTTGACGATGTAGTCGGTAATGAAATGCAGCGCCCGGCACTCTTCCGAATCGGGAAACTCCTGAAGGATTTTGTGGGCTTTTTCCAGGTAGCCGTCGGCTTGTTGCCGGGTATATTCGAGGCTATTATAGCGGGTCATGAGTTCGTGCACGTAGATGAAATCATCGCGATCGACATAATCGGCGGTGATGATCTCCCGGATACGCTCCTGCTCGCTTGCCGTTGCCTGCTTGAGAGTGTGAATCAGGGGCAGGGTGACCTTGCCCTCTTCCAGGTCGATGCCGATACTTTTCCCCAGCTCCTCTTCCCGGGAGCTGTAGTCGAGGGTGTCATCGATCATCTGGAAAGCGATGCCCAGACAGAAGCCGAACTCTTTCATCTTCTCTTGGACCGCAGGATCGCTGTCAGCGATGATGGCGCCGATTTCACAGGCCGCGGCCATCAGAATGGCGGTTTTGCCGTCGATGATCTTCAGATAGTCTTCCTCGGTGGTGGTGACATCGGCGGTTTTCATCAATTCCAGGATTTCACCTTCCGCCAGACGCCGGGTGGCGGTCGAAAGGGATTTGAGGGTCGCCAGGGAACCCTGGTCCACCGCCAGGTCGAAAGCCATGGCGAAAAGAAAATCACCGACCAGAACCGAGGCTTCATTGCCCCAGATGGTGTTGGCCGCGGCCAGACCCCGGCGCATGTCGGCTTCATCGATAACGTCGTCGTGGAGCAGAGTGGCGGTATGGATGAATTCGATGACCGCAGCCAGCAGGGTAGCGGTCTGGCGCTGGCCTCCCAGCATGCTGCAGATCAGGATCAGCAGGGCGGGTCGCAGGCGCTTGCCGCCGCTTAAAATTATATGTTCGCCGATTTTCGGAATCAGGGCGATGTCGGAGCCCAGGTAGCGGCTGAAAGCGGCCTCGGTCTCCTTCAGCTCATCGTCGATCAGGGCGAAAACCTGGTTGATATCGGTAAAAGTAGATGCCTTCATATCGGGGGAAGGGCTCACTGAAAATCAGGGTTTTATCCGGCCTTGGCAGGACTTGACTTGAGAGCCTGCTTCTATAGCCTAAAAGCGCCGAACTGTCAAAAAAAATGTGTAATATTTCAGCCGGTCTGCAGGGGATTTTCGATGATTACTCCCGGGGCGCTGTTTTTACGGGCTGCGAGCAGCAGAGTGGCGGCCCGGTCGGAGTTTTGGGGGTGGATGAGTTTGAGGTGCTTGGGCTCGAGTTTGTGTTGCTGCAGGAGGTAGCTGAGTTCGAAGAGGCGTTCGGCCGGAAAGACCATCAGCAAGCTGCCTTTGGGGGCCAGCAACCGGGCCGTGTTGCGAGCCAGATCGGCAAGGTCGCCGGCCAGTTCATGGCGGGCCAGGCGTTTCTGCGGGCAGTGGTTGAGCCGACCGCCGGCCGCCGGATAGTATGGGGGATTGCTGACCACCGTGGAAAACCGGCCGCAATTGGAATTTTGCCGGCTGAAATCACGGTAGTCAGCGGTGATGATTTGAATTCTCTGTTCAAGCCGGTTGCGCCGGCAGTTGGCCCGGGCGAGATCGGCCAGTTCCGGCTGGATCTCGATGCCGGTGAAGCGGGTTTCGGGAAAGATCCGGGCCAGGACCAGGGCCAGAACCCCGACGCCGCAGCCGAGATCGAGGCACTCGCCGGCGAAGCGGGTCCGCCACTCTTCGGCGTGCTGGGCTATGAAACGGGCCAGGTGAAAGGGATCCTGGTTGTAGCGGTAGCCCCGGGCCGGCTGCTCGATGACCAGATCGTAACCGGGCGGCCGCTCCAGGGTGGTTTGCCTGCTCTCCCCGGAAGCCGGTTCCATCACTGCTCTTCGAAATTGAGATCGAGGCGGCTGATCAGCAGGCCGGTAGCCAGTTTGGGGTAGAAGAAGGTCGATTTCTGCGGCATCTTTTCACCCTGGCGGGCAACCTCGCTGACCTGGTCAATTCTCGTGCCCTTGAGCAGGACCGCGACCTGGGCCGAGCCGGAAGCTATCGCCGCCAGGGCTTCTGCGGCATCCTGAGTGTAGCGGGTGTAGCGTTGCTTCTCCATGTCGGCCGGGCTGATGCCGAGGATATGGGTAAAGACCAGCTGCTGCAGGACCGAGACGTCGAGTTCGGCCAGGGAAGAGGGGAGGGAACCTAAGATTTCATCGGCATTTTCCGGTTTCAGGGTCAGCCGGAGCGGATTTTCGAAGTTGCCGGCGTGGATGATGAAACTGGAGCTGGCGTTGCTGTTTTCGAGACGTTCCAGAAGCTGGCCGGCATTCTCCGGACTCGTCGGCGGACACTCCTCGATGTCGAAATACTGTTCCAGGCGTTGACGCAGCAGCCGGGCCTCGGGCAGCGGAAAACTGGAGAGCAGACGATGGGTCGGGAGGATCGCCAGGCCCGGACTCGACATGCTGGAAAAATAGCTCATCACGTAGTTCCAGTATTCCCTGCCGGTGGCTTGGG
>JAADEO010000103.1 GCA_013153415.1 Deltaproteobacteria bacterium | reverse complement strand
CTGGCGGGGTTTGTCGGCCGCCGTCAGGCGGTGGCCTGCGCTTCCGGGACCGATGCCCTGCAGCTGGCTCTGCTGGCTTTTGGCATCGGGGCCGGAGACGAGGTTATTACCACCCCGTTTACCTTTATCGCCACGGCCGAAACCATCGCTTTGTGCGGAGCGAAACCGGTATTCGTCGATATCGAGGAGCGAACTTTCAATCTTGATCCGGAGAAACTGGCCGGGGCCTTGACCGCCAGGACCAGGGCGATCGTTGCCGTCGATCTCTATGGTCATCCGGCCGCCTACGATGAGATTTCCGCCTTCGCCGCCGAACACGGTCTCAAGCTTATCGAGGATGCGGCCCAGTCCCTGGGCGCCGACTACCATGGCCGCCGCTGCGGCTCTTTCGGCGACCTTTCGGCGACCTCGTTCTTTCCCGCCAAACCCCTGGGCTGTTATGGCGACGGCGGCATGCTTTTTACCGATGACGAAGAAATGGCGGCAACCCTGCGTTGTTTGCGTAATCATGGCCAGAAGAAACGTTACTACCATGAAGCGATCGGCTGCAACAGTCGTCTTGATACCCTGCAGGCGGCCGTCCTGCTGGTCAAACTGACCCATTTCCCGGAAGAGATCACCCGGCGCAACCAGGTGGCCGAGACCTACAGCCGGGCCCTGGCGGACAACTTTTCGATTCCGGTGGTGGAAGATGACTGTCGTTCGGTTTTCGCCCAGTACACCCTGCGCAGCCGGCGGCGGGAGCGGGTTCTGGCCGAACTTGGAGAGGCCGGGATTCCCTACGCCATCCACTATCCTGTACCTCTGCATCTGCAGCCCGCTTTTGCCGGCCTGGGCTATGGTCCGGGTGATTTTCCTGTGGCGGAGAAAATCGCCGGCGAAGTCTTCTCCCTGCCCATGCACCCTTTCCTGGATGGCGAAACCCAATCCCGGATCATTGAGACCCTGAAACAATGTACAAGCTGAATTTTGCCGATACCGGGGTTATCCAGAGTCTTTTCGGCGAGAGCTGCGAGAACCTGAAACAGCTCGAAGAGAGCGCCGGAGTGGTCATCAATACCCGGGGAACCACGGTGATGGTCGAGGGGGATCCCGTGAAGGTCGAGATCGCTCTCGATGTTTTGCGTGAACTCTACGATCTGGTGGCGGCCGGCTACCCGCTTTTTGTTGCCGATGTCGACTATGCCTGGCGCATCAAAAGCGCCGATGCCGGAGCCGGGCTCAAAGAGATTTTTCTGGATAAGGTCTATATCCGGGGCAAAGACGGTCGCCGGCGTTTCATCTCGCCCAAAAGCCGGGGCCAGAAATACTACATCGACGCCATCCGTCGTCATGATATCGTTTTTGCCGTCGGTCCGGCCGGAACCGGCAAGACCTATCTCGCCATGGCTATGGCGATCGCCGCGCTCCGGGAGCACCAGGTCGAACGGATTATTCTGACCCGGCCCGCAGTCGAAGCCGGAGAGCGGCTCGGTTTCCTGCCCGGAGACCTGCTCGAGAAGATCGATCCCTATCTGCGACCGCTTTACGATGCCCTGCACGATATCGTCTCGTTTGACAAGACCCGGGAAATGTTGGATAAGGGGATCATCGAGGTGGCGCCGCTGGCTTTCATGCGTGGCCGGACGTTGAATGATGCTTTCGTGATCCTCGACGAGGCCCAGAACAGCACCAACGAGCAGATGAAGATGTTTCTTACCCGTCTTGGATTCGGTTCCAAGGCCGTGGTCACCGGGGATGTGACCCAGACCGATCTGCCCGGTGAGCGCCAATCGGGACTGGTGACGGTGCAGAAAATTCTCAAGGGGGTCAAGGGTATCGGTTTCTGCCATCTCACCGAGGTCGATGTCGTCCGTCATCCCCTGGTCCAGAAGATAATCGCGGCTTATGATCGTTACGACCGGGAGAAAAACTGATGTTTTTTCTCAATAATCATCAGGCGTTCCGGGATCTGGATCTCGAGCAGGTCCGCCGGATGTTGCAGACGGTGCTTGAAGAATTGGGGCTCGAAAAGCGCGACCTCGAAGTCGAACTGGTCGATGATGACGCCATCGCCGATCTTAATGAGAAATTTTTCAGTCGTTTACGGCCGACGAATGTGATATCTTTCCCGCTTGAAGAAGAGACCGGTGGATCCGGTCAGGGGGCTGGCGGGCCTTTGGGCAGCATCGTGGTTTCGGTGGAAACCGCCACCCGCGAGACCGGGGATCTCGGTTACAGTGTGGAAGAGGGGGTTGTCTACTACCTGATTCACGGACTTCTGCATCTAATTGGCTACGAACATATCGGGGTTGCGGCGGAAGACGCCGCCCGCATGGAAAAACGCCAGGATGAACTTTTCAGTCTGGCTTTGAGATAGTTGACCGGAGTTGTTATGGCATGCAAAGTAAATAAAACGATTCAGGAGATCAACGAGAAGATCAGAAAAGGCAAAGTGGTGGTCGTCAATGCCGAGGAGATGATCGATATCGTCGCCGAGCACGGAGCCGAAGAGGCGGCCCGGCGGGTGGACGTGGTTACCACCGGGACCTTCGCCCCGATGTGCTCCTCCGGGGTTTTTCTCAATGTCGGCCATTCGGCTCCCAAGATCAAGGCGAGCCGGGCCTGGATCAACAAGGTGCCGGCTTACGGTGGGATCGCCGCGGTCGATTTCTACCTCGGGGCCACCGAACCCTGCGAGGATGACCCTTTGAACAAGGTCCATCCCGGCCAGTTCCGCTATGGCGGCGGCCATGTCATTCAGGATCTGGTCAATGGAAAGAGGGTTCACATCTACATGGAAGGCTACGGTACCGACTGCTATCCGGCCAAAACCGTGGAGAAGGATCTCGACCTCGACGCCATGCCGAGCGCCATCTTGTGCAATCCCCGCAATGTCTACCAGAACTATAACTGCGCCATCAACCTGACCGAAAAGACCATCTATACCTACATGGGGGTTTTGCGGCCCAAATGCGGCAATGCCACCTATTGCAGTGCCGGGCAGTTGAGCCCCTTGCTCAATGATCCCTACTATTTGACCACCGGTCTCGGAACCCGCATTTTTCTGGGCGGAGGAGTCGGCTTCGTCACCTGGTCCGGTACCCAGCATGCTCCCTATGTCGAGCGGGGTGAAAACGGGGTGGTCAGGAGCGGGGCCGGCACCCTGATGCTGACCGGCAATCTCAAGGAGATGTCGCCCCGCTGGCTGGTTGGCGTCAGCATGCTGGGTTACGGTTGCAGCCTGGCGGTCGGGGTTGGCATACCGATCCCGATTCTCAATGAGCGGATGGCCCGTTTCACCGCGGTCCGGGACGAGGATATCTACACCCAGGTGGTCGATTACGGTTACGACTATCCGACGGCGATTTCGCGCAGTTACGGCGAAGTGAGTTACGCCGAACTGAAAAGCGGCAGCGTGGTTATCGACGGTAAACCGACCCCGGCCACACCGCTCTCGAGTTACAGCCGGGCTTTGGAGATCGCCGAGACCCTGAAAGAGTGGATTTTATCGGGGCATTTTCCCCTGGGTGAAGCCCAGCAGCTCTTTCCCGGGGCTGAATTGGCAGATGGGTAGCAGTGGCTTTACATCTTAAAAGAATTACGGCCTGGTTGTTGCTCCTGGGCCTCTTTTTCACTTGGACGCCGCTGTTTTCCAACCAGTCGGGAGACGGGCTCAAGCTGCCCGAGGTGGTGGTTGTCGGTGAAGACCGGGCCCGACTCGAGGGATTTCGTGATTTCGGCCTTCTTCCGGCGCTGGCTCCTGGTATCAAACTCGAACCGGTAGCTGACCGGCTCAATCTTTCTGCCGGTCAGGATAGCGCCTCGCCGCGCTGGGAAAGCGCATCGAGTACTGCTCCGGGTTGCGCTTACCGCAACCCGGTCACCGCCTCCCTGGCGCGTGGTCTGGGCGGAGCCGAGGCCTATTACAACAGCGGTCGCCAGAAGTACCTCGAACGGCTTTTCGACGAGGCCCGGACCTATTTCCTGGCCGGTCTGGATAAATATCCCGATTCCCCCCTGGTGCCGGATTTTCATTACTGGCTGGGCGAAATTGCCATTCGCCGGGAAGATAATGCAGCGGCCCGGCGTCATTTTCTGCTCGCTGCCCGGCCCGGCAGCCGTTTTTTCCATTACTCCTGTTACTCTCTGGCCTGGCTCGATTACCAGGAGAAGAAATACCCGGAGGCAGCCGAATGGTTTGCCAAGGCGGCCTTCAGTTCCGAGACCCGCCTGACCTCGGCCGCTCTTTTCTGGGAGGGTGAGGCGCTATTGCGCTGTAACCGCCAGGCTGAAGGTGAAGCGGTTCTTGAACGCCTGGTTACGACTTTCCCTGATGCAGTCGAGTACCGGGCCGGGCTCTATCGGCTGGCGACCCTGGCCTTCAATCGCCATGATTACCGCTCGGCCCTGAATCTGCTGGAGAAGATGCCGCGGCCGGCGGAGGGTTCCGACATGCTCCAGCGGCAGGCCGACCTGGCCCGGGGCTGGTGTCTCTATTTTCTGGCCTCCTATCCCGAAGCCCGTTCTATCTTTGCCCGGTTGCAGTCCTCCAAGGCCGGGGTCGATGATGTTGTTCCCCTGGCCTTTCTGGGACAGGTGCTGGCGCTCTTGCAGGAGAAAGATCTCGATGGAGCCCATCGGCTTTTCGCGTCCCGCCCGCCGGAGCTTAAAACCAGCCCCGTAGCTGCCGCCGCTTTAAGAGAGTTGCTTGCCGCAGCTTTCAAAACCGGGCGGTTGCAACTGACGGTTGCACTTGGGGATGAACTTACAACCGGTTTCCCGCCGGCTTTGCTCAAGGTCGAGGATTTCCGTTTTCTCGCCCGCCTGCGGGTTGATCGGAAAGAGTACGAAAAAGCTTTGCAGACCCTGGCCCGGGGGTTGCGGATCTTCAGTCGTGACCGTCGGGCGCAGGCTCTGCTGAATCTGGAGCGGGCCCGGGTGCTTTGCGCCGCCGGGCGCATGGATGAAGCCCTGCCGTTGCTGTCCGGTTTGTTTGCTGAAAAGGAGCTGATAACCGAGACGGTCGACCGTGATCTGCTCTATCTGCTTTATACCCGGGCTCTCAACCACCAGAAGAAGTATGCCAAAACTCTCGAGGTTCTGTCGGTTCTGCCGTCGGGTTCCTCGGCTTCCGGGCAGGCCGACCTGCTCTACGAACGGGGTTGGGCGGCGCTCAAAAGTCATCTTTACGGGCCGGCGGTCGAGGACTTTTCCAGCTTTCTGAATCTGGCCGCAGGGCAGGGCAAATCTTCTTCAATTATAGAAAATGCCGAACTCAACCGGGCCGAGGCGCTTTTCAATCTGCACCGGGATGAAGAGGCCCAGGCGGTACTTGAAGATTTTGTCCGCCGCCACCCGGACAGCCCGTTTCTATCCCGGGCCCGGAATTACCTGGGTCTGATCGCATTGCGGCACGGGGAGTTTGAGAAGGCGAGTCGGATCTTTAAAACTATCCTGGCTGAAGACCGGGAACTTGATGACAAGCTCAAGCCCGAGGTTATTTACAACCTTGGCGAAAGCCTTTTCAGTCGTGAAAAGTTTGCCCAGGCGATAGCTGTTTATGAGCGTCTGACCCGGGAGTATCCCGGTAGCGAGATCTGCGGCCGGGCCCTGATCCGGATGGGAGAGAGCTATTTCAACCTCGGAGAGTATCTCAAGGCGCAGCTGGTCTATCTCAAAGCCAAGCAGGCGTTTCCCGGTGGCGGTATCGATGAAAAAGCCAGTTACGGGATGTTGCTGCTGGCCTACAACCAGGATAAGCACCAGTATCTCGAGATCGAAGTAAAAAGGTTTATCAAACGTTTTCCCGAATCATCCTATACCGTGCCGCTATTGATGCTGCTGGTCGATCTTTACCAGCGGCAGGGGCGAGAGAATGATCTCCTGGCGCTGCTGCGGGATCTGGAAAACGGTGATTACGCCCGGGTTCTGAAGCTGGAAGCTTATTACCGCCATTTCCAGATCGATCTCAAGGCCGGCCGCAAGGCGGCTGCCGCCGTTGATTGCCAGCGTCTGCTGAAACTCTTTCCCGGGAGCAAATACGAGTGCGATTGCCGTATCTTCCTGGCCCGGCAGGATTTTGCCGCCGGAAAATCCGAGGCCGCTCTGGCTCGGTTGGGTGATCTGGCCAGAATCTGTCCGGATATGGCCTTGAGGAGGGAAGCGACCCTGCTCAAGGCCCGGATTTACCAGTCGGTCGGTAACTTCGATCAGGCCCGGAAGAGCTATACGGCGGTGGTCGATGAAAACAGCAGTGACCGTTTTGCCTTCCAGGCTTTCAGTGGCCTGGGCCGCCTGTTTGCCGAACGCCGGGAATTCGATGAGGCCCTGTTCTTTTATAAAAAGGCGGCCGCTAATCCCGATACCCGGGCGGCGGCCCGGGCGACCCTGGACCGGGCCGAGGTCCTGGAAAAGGCCGGAAAGCGTCGTGCCGCCCTGCAGACCTGTCTGCGACTCAGCTATCTCTTTCCCAAGGAGAAAAAGCTGATTGCCGAAGCCCTGCTACGGGCTCTTCGTCTGGCCCGAGCCGAGAAGGATGACCAGACTGCGGCCCGGGTCCTGGAGAAACTCAAGAGTCTGCCGCTGAGCGAGACCCAGCGGAAAGAGTTGAAAAAAATAGTTGATTAAGTGTCGATGAATTCGTAATAAATTGCAAATTTGTGAAAATGGGTCGGCAAGGTGAAATGTTTTTTTGCGGCCGCCGTAGAGTCTGGGACCGTCGTGTATCCATGAAGTGCGCGGTGATGACGGGAACTCTCTCCCGGTCCGGGGGAGGACGGGGCTGGACGGAAGGGCTTTTTACGGAGCCGTCAACAGTTATGGAGGATGATTGATGTATCAGTTCGTAATGAAGGGCGGGGTCTTGATGTACCCGATTCTGCTGTGTTCGATTCTTACCCTGGCGATCCTCTTTGAGCGCCTGTTTGCCCTGCGCCGCAGCCGGGTAATTCCGGAGAAATTCATTATCGAGGTCAGTGATCTGGTACGCCAGGGGCGCATGGAGGATGCGATGACCAAATGTCGGCTCAACGATTCCTCGATCGCCCGGGTTTTGATGGCGGGGATCTCCCGGCATACCAAACCCCACCAGCAGATCAAGGAGGCGATCGAGGATGTCGGCCGCCTTGAGGCCGCCAACCTGGAGAGATTTCTCAATGTTCTCGGAACTATTGCCGGTATAGCTCCGTTGCTGGGTCTGCTCGGTACGGTTACCGGTATGATCAAGGCTTTCAACGTCATCTCTCATGCCGGGATCGGTAATCCCCAGATGCTGGCCGGAGGCATTTCCGAAGCTCTGATCACCACGGCAGCCGGCCTGGTTGTCGCCATTCCTGCCTTTGTTTTTTACAAAATACTGCGTTCCCGGGTCGACAAACGGATCCTGCGGATGGAGAGGGTTTCGCTGGAGATACTTGATCTGATCGGTCAGGAAAGCGAGTGAGGTTGACGGGTTATGCGTTTCCAGAATCGGAATAAGGATGATGTCCAGCTCGACATGACTCCCCTGATCGATGTTGTTTTCCTGCTCCTGATCTTTTTCATGTTGTCGACCAGCTTGTCGGTAAACCCCGGGATCAAGGTCGACCTGCCGAAGGCCTCGGCTGAACAGGTGAAGAAGAAAAAGATAACTCTGCGGGTGGCGATCGAGGCCAGCGGCAGGATCTATCTGGAAGGCAAGAAGCTTTCCCTCGAGGAGTTGAAAAAGCATTTTCTCAAAACCGCCAAAAAGAGTGATGGCGATGCCCTGGTGGTTATCGAAGCCGATCGCAAGGTCTATCACGGTCTGGTGGTCAAGGTCATGGATGCCGCCAAAACTTCGGGGCTGAACAAGCTGGCGATCGCTACCAGTCCGGAAAAATAGGGTTTTTGTCGAAATTCTGACTCAATTTGCAAACAGTGGGCCGGGAAAACGGGGTTCCGGGGCCGGTAGAGGCCATCCCCCCGGGCTAATGATGGTTGTCGAGAGGTGATTGAACCTTGCTGACTGTTGCTGCACCGCATTACAACCCCTGGAGGCTGATTCTTTTTCTCCTGCTCTCCGGCCTCCTGCACGTCGTGCTGATCTTCTGCCTGCCGGATCTGACCCGTCTGTTCAATATCCATTTGAGCAATCTTTCATTAACCGAAAACCGTATTGCCGTAAGCCTGCTGGAGAACAAGACTCCGCCGCCCAAGCCGAAATTCGCCGCCAAATCGGCCCCGGTTCTGGCCGAGGATCAGGTCGCGAACCTGATCGATACCCGGCTTAACCGGCTGCCGGCGTTTCCCGCTCTGGGAGACTCCCCGTTGCCGCCCGCCGCCCGCCTGCAACTGCCGGAAAGGAGCGTTAACGATGACCTCGATAAGATCTTGCCCCCGCCGACCTCTCCGGCGGCGCACCCCGAAAAGTATCTCGGTGAATTGAGTACCCTTTCGCTGGGACAGTTGAGTGGCCGGCGACTGGGGGGAGCCCTGGGGCCGCCGGGGTCTGAAGTCAAATCGCCGGTGGCTTCCCTGCTCTCGCCGGGAAAGAAACGGAAACTTTTGACGGTGAAGCCGGCGGCCCGGGCGTTTGACAGCGGCAATTTCGGTCTCAGCGGTCCGGTCGCCAAGATTCGCAAGGTGCTCTACCGGCCGCCGTTGCCGAAAATCTCCCTGACCCGTGATGTCAGTGTCAAACTCAAGTTCTGGGTCCGTCCGGATGGTAGCATCAGCCGGGTCGAAACCGTTAAAATCGGCGACCTGGAGCTGGTCAATGTTGCGGAAAAATATCTGCAACAGTGGCGTTTTTCGATCCTGCCGGCGGAGCTGCCGCAGAAGGAGCAATGGGGAACCGTGACCGTGGTTTTTCGGGTTTCACGATGAAGCATCTGGTTTCAGGTTTTTTGCTGCTGTTGATCATATACTTCAGCTGGTTGACCTGGTTCGGCAACCGGGGCAGCCGGGGACTTAAGATGGTTGAGGATGAAATTGTCCGAACCCGGGAACACATCCGTAGACTGAAGCTCGACAACCAGCGCCTGGTGCACCAGATACGTCTGCTGCAAGGCGATCCCCGTTACCAGGAACTGGTGGTGCGGCGGGAATTGCAGATGATCAGGGATAATGAGATTCTCTTCGTTTTTCGTGATGCACCAGATACCTTGCGGGGGCCGGAGAAGAAGGAATGATTCCTTGACAATTCCAGTGCTTCTGACTACAATCGCAAACGTTTTCCCTGGTGTGGAAAGCGATGCCCCCTGATCGTGCCGGGGGTATTTTTGTGTCCGGAGGTTGTTGCTCGTGGCCGGACAGAAACGATAGCCTAAAAGCAAGTAGATAATAGAGATCATCCGGGATGAAAAAAAGAGTAGGAGAGTTTGTCCGCCGGGCGGTAACGGCGGTAGCCGCTGAGCGTGGTTTCGCTGCCGCCGATCTGCCTGAAATCGTGATAGAACAGCCGCGGGAAAAATCTTTCGGCGATTTTGCCTCGAATATCGCCATGCAACTGGCCGGTCGCTGGAAAACCAATCCCCGGGCCATTGGCGAAGCTTTGCGGCTCGAACTGGAAAAAGAGCCCGATCTCGCCCGGGTTACGGTCGATGGTCCCGGTTTCATCAATATGACTCTGGATGTGGGCTGTTGGCACCGCCGGCTCGTGGAGATCGCCGAGGCCGGGGATGATTTCGCCAGGCTCGATTACGGTCGGGGTCGGAAAGTGCTGGTCGAGTTCGTCAGTGCCAATCCTACCGGGCCGCTCCATATCGGCCATGGCCGGGGTGCGGCGGTCGGCGACGTGCTGGCCCGGCTCCTGACCCGGGCCGGTTACGAGGTCGACCGCGAGTATTACGTCAACGACGCCGGCAACCAGATGCGGATTTTGGGACGTTCCCTGCGCTGGCGCTACCTCGAACTGCTCGGACACCGCTCCGGTCCGCTTCCGGAGGGTTACTACCAGGGGGAATATCTCGTTAAATTGGCGCAGGAGGTGCGTTCCGCCCATGGCGACGGTCTGGTGCCCGCAGATCTTACCGAGGATGATGATCAGGGGCTCGATTTTTTCACCCCTTACGCGGCGGAAGCCATCTTGAACGGCATCCGTAATGATCTTGAGCTGTTCGGAGTCGGATTCGAATACTGGACCAGCGAGAAGGAGTTTTTTACCAGTGGCCGGGTCGATGCCGTACTCGATGAACTGCGGGAAAAGGGGGTTCTTTATGAGCAGGATGGGGCCTTGTGGTTCGCCTCTTCCCGTTTCGGAGATGAAAAAGACCGGGTCGTGGTCCGGGCCAACGGGGTCAAGACCTATTTTGCCTCCGATATCGCCTATCACCGGGATAAATTTGAACGGGGTTATGACCTGCTGATCGATGTCTGGGGTGCTGATCATCATGGATATGTTCCCCGGCTCCGGGCCGCGATCGAAGCCTTGGGGTGCGATCCCGAAAGGTTCGCTGTAATCCTGGTTCAGTTAGTCAGTCTTTCGCGCGGGGGCACTCCGGTTGCCATGTCAACCCGTTCCGGGGAGTTCATCACCCTGGAAGAGGTGGTGCGAGAGGTCGGACGTGACGCTGCCCGCTACTTTTTTCTCACCCGCCGCTCCGACAGCCACCTGGAATTCGATCTCGAGCTGGCCAAAGCGCAGAATAATGACAACCCGGTCTACTATGCCCAGTATGCCCATGCCCGGATCTGCAGTATTCTGCGCAAGGCCCGGGAGGAGGAATTCGATGTGCATGGAACGGAACTCCGGGCTGGTTGCGGCAGCTGCCTGACCATGCCCGAAGAGCTCGAACTGATCAAGAAGCTGGACGATTTCACCGCCCTTCTGGAGAGTGCGGCCCGGAACCTGGAACCGCATCGTCTGACCTATTATCTTGACGACCTGGCGACCCGGTTCCACTCCTATTACAACCGCCACCGGGTGGTTACCGACGATCGCGAAACCTCCCGGGATCGTCTGCTGCTGGTAACCTGCATCCGTCAGGTAATCAATATCTGCCTGGGACTTTTGGGAGTTTCGAGCCCGGAAAGAATGTAGGAATGATCTGGGGTGATCTATGTGGGAACAGTTGAAAGCTTTCATGGTTTTGTTTTGTTTCATGTTGCTGGTTTTCGTGACCGGGGTGCTGGTCGGTCTGAAACTGCCGGAAACCGAAGCCTGGCAGCAGTGGCGCGGAACCCGCCAGGCCCGGCAGGAGACTCCGCAGGCCGTGGATGTGGCTGTGATCCAGTTTCCCGGACATGATGACAGCAACTGTTCCGGAGGGGTTTGCCAGGTCGCCCCGCTGGTGCAGACGCCCGCCCCTGAGCCGGCCCGGTCCGAAGCCTCCGAAAAAAAAGTGAACCTGACCTTTTATCATGAACTGGCGGATCATCCCGGCCGGGGTAGGGAGGCCAAGGTGTCGCCTCCGCCTAAAAAAGAGAAAGCGCCGCTGAAGAAAGCCAAGAAAACGCTCAGTGGTAAAAAAACCGCAGTTTCCGAGGCGACTGGTCTTTGGGAGGTTAGAGTCTGTTCCCTGCCCCAGGAGATCAAGGCTCGGCTCGAACGCAGCCGGCTTTTGAAGCATTATTCCGCAGTCGAGATCGAAGCCGTGCAGGTGGCCGGTAAAGGAACCTGGTACCGGGTCAAGATCGGTCCCTTGAAGGATCGGAAGGTGGCCGAACGCTACCAGCGGGAACTCAAGGAAACCGGGAAATACAACCCTCTGATAATCAGGAAAAACTGATCCGAGATGGCATTTTCGCAGGACCATATCCGCAATTTTTCGATTATCGCTCATATCGATCATGGCAAGTCGACGCTGGCCGACCGCTTGCTCGAGGTTACCGGGGCGGTGACCTCGCGCGAGATGAAGGAACAGCTTTTAGACAGCATGGATCTGGAGCGTGAGCGCGGGATCACGATCAAGGCCCAATCGGTCTGCCTCGAATATCAGGCCGCTGACGGTGAGCTCTACCAGCTCAACCTTATCGATACTCCCGGCCATGTCGATTTCTCCTACGAGGTTTCCCGGAGCCTGGCCGCGACCGAGGGCGCTATCCTGGTGGTTGATGCGGCCCAGGGAGTGGAAGCCCAGACCCTGGCCAATGTCTATCACGCACTCGATGCCGATCTCGAGATTATTCCGGTGCTGAACAAAATCGATCTGCCGGTGGCCGAACCCGACCGGATCAAGCGCCAGATTGAAGAGGTGATCGGTCTCGATGCTTCCGACGCCCTTTTGGTCAGTGCCAAGACCGGGGCCGGGATCGATGATTTTCTCCAGGCCGTGGTGGAACGTATTCCGGCTCCTGGCGGAGAGCGGGATGCGCCTTTGAAGGCGATGATCTTCGATTCCTGGTTCGATTCCTATCAGGGGGTTATCGCCCTGGTCCGGATCTTCGATGGCGTCATCAAGCCTGGCCAGAAGATCAAGATGATGGCCACCGACAAGGAGTTCGAGGTCCAGCGGGTCGGCAAGATGCGGCCGGCGATGGTTGACAGCAAGGCCCTTGAAGTCGGCGAAGTCGGTTTCGTGGTTGCCGGGATCAAGACCGTGGCCGACTGCAAGGTCGGGGATACGATTACGACCGTAAAGAACCCGACTTCCACGCCTTTTCCCGGTTTCCAGGAAGTCAAACCGATGGTTTTCTCGGGGCTCTATCCCACCGATTCGGTACAGTATGAACCGTTGCGTGACGCTTTGGCCAAACTGCGCCTCAACGACGCTTCTTTCACCTTCCAGCCCGAAACCTCGGTGGCCCTGGGTTTCGGTTTCCGTTGCGGTTTCCTCGGTCTGCTGCACATGGAGATCATCCAGGAACGTCTGGAACGGGAATATCAGCTCGACCTGATTACCACCTCGCCGACGGTTGTCTATGAAGTGGAGCTCAAAGACGGTACGGTGGTCGCCATCGACAATCCTGCCAGCATGCCGCCGGCCGGGGATATCAATTATATCGCCGAGCCCATGGTCCGGGCCTCGATCCATGTGCCTAACGAGTATATCGGCAACATCCTGAAGCTCTGCGAGGAAAAGCGCGGTACCCAGCAGGAGATCAAGTATCTCGACGAGCCCCGGGCCATGATCGTCTATGACCTGCCGCTCAACGAGATCGTGCTCGATTTCTACGATCGCCTGAAATCTTTGACCCGGGGCTATGCCTCGCTCGATTATGAGCCCTGCGGCCACCGTCGGGCCAACCTGGTCAAGCTCGATATCCTGATCAACGGCGAACTGGTCGATGCCCTGTCGATGATCGTGCATCAGGACCAGGCTTTCGACCGGGGGCGGGAGCTGGCCGTCAAGATGAAGGAGCTGATACCCCGGCAGATGTTCGAGGTCGCCATCCAGGCGGCGATCGGATCCAAGGTCGTGGCCCGGACCACGGTCAAGGCCCTGCGCAAGAATGTTACTGCGAAGTGTTACGGTGGGGATATCAGCCGCAAGCGCAAGCTCCTGGAGAAGCAGAAAGCCGGCAAGAAGAGAATGAAAAGAGTCGGCAAAGTGGAACTGCCCCAGGACGCTTTTCTGGCGATACTCAATATCGACAACTGAACAAGAACGGAAAGATATTTTGACCAAAGAGAATACCACAGAGGCGGGAGTGCGCAAGGGCGGGGTGATTCGCGAATATGCCGAATCGATTATTATTGCCGTTCTTATCGCTCTCTTTATCCGGGCCTTCATTGTTCAGGCCTTCAAGATTCCTTCCGGTTCGATGGAGCCGACTCTGCTGATCGGCGATCATCTGCTGGTCAATAAATTCATCTACGGGATCAAACTTCCTTTCGTCAAACGCAAGTTTCTGGTTTTCAAACACCCCCAGCGTGGTGATGTCATCGTTTTCATCTTTCCCCGGGACAAGGAGAAGGATTTCATCAAACGGGTGGTCGGAACGCCTGGGGATACGGTTGAAATTCGCCGGAAAAAAATATATATCAACGGTAAGCGCTGGGATGATCCCTACGGGGTTTACCGCGATCCCGAGGTTACCGGCCTGGTGCCCCGGGATAATTTCGGTCCGGTGGTGGTGCCTCAAGGCCACGTTTTTGTGATGGGAGATAACCGGGACCGCAGCTACGACAGCCGTTTCTGGGGTTTTGTGCCGATCGACCAGATCAAAGGTAAAGCCATGATTCTCTACTGGTCATGGAACAGCAACAGTAAAAGCTTGCTGGGAAAGATTCGCTTCAATCGTATCGGCCGGTTGATCCATTAGTTCAGCCCGAGCTGGTAGCGGCGGGAAATGATGAGATGAACGAAGAACTAAATCTGGAAATCTACGATGCGGGCGAGTGGCTGGTGGCCGCCT
>JAADEO010000023.1 GCA_013153415.1 Deltaproteobacteria bacterium | reverse complement strand
TGATCATCGGTCCCTATACCGGCAAGGCTGCCAACTACGCCGCGGTCGAGGCCCAGGCTCTTGGGGTAACGATGATCAGTTTGAGCCCTCTGCTGCACGACCCCGAACGTTACGACCGGGTTTTTCTCCATTACCCGACGATACGCAACCAGGCTGATGATCTCGCCGCCCTGGCGATGGTCAAGGTTGGACTACAGCGTTTCGCCCTGCTGGTGCCGCGCAACCGTTACGGACGCGAGTTCGCAGTCAGTTTCGCTAAACGGGTTTCGGCCTGGGGCGGCCGGGTCGTGCGCCAGGTCTATTATGACGCCGCCCTACCCGATTACGGTCCCGCCATCCGCACGCTGATTGGTCCGGAACGCTACCGTGCCTACAAGATCAAGCGGCGGGAATACGAGGAGTGGTTGAAAGAGAAGCAGCGCCGGGAACGGGAAGCCGCTGCAGGCGAAGATAATCCTCCCCAATCCGACCGCTTGCTGGAACTGGCCCGCGAGATCGGTATCGAGGGCGACGAACTCAAAATCGACCAGGAAGAGATCCGGCCCCGGCCGTTGCTGCGGCTCGATTTCGATGCTATCGTCATTCCCGACCGGGCCCGGACCCTGAAACTGCTGATCCCGCAGCTCGCCTTCTACGATCTCGACGAATGCTTCCTGCTCGGCGGCCGTTACTGGAACAGTACCGAGTTGCTTGAAGCCGCCGGCGAATACGCCGATGGAGCTCTCTTTGTCGATGCCTACGGCCCTGGGGTGAATCCGGCCTACGATGATTTTCTTGCTCGTTTCAAGAGCTTGTGGCCGGAGAGTGAACCGAAACTGCTGGAATTCCTGGGGTATGACACGATCCAATTGGTAAGTCGCCTGGCTGCCGGAGATGACGGCAGCCCTCGGGACGCCGATGCCTGGCGAAAGACCCTGAGCGAGTGTCGTAACCTCCCCCTGGCTTCCGGTCTGACCAGCGCCCGGCCGTCCGGAGAACTCGTCAAGCGGCTCTATTGCCTGACCTTCAAAAAGCAGCGGATCGAGAAATTCGAGGAGCTCTGCTACTGATAGGCGGATTTAAAGCCCACAAAAAAGGCCGGAGATTTGTCTCCGGCCTTTTTTGTTCCGTTTCCAGTTTCCGTTGTTTGGCTAGAAAGGCAGTCCCCCGATGACCTGATGGAAAAGGTCGAGGATGAAACGGGGATAGAGACCGAAGCCGATGGCCACGGCGGCGACACCGAAAAGCGGCAGGCTCATCGACAGAGGCGGATCCTTGACGTGGTTGTCGGTCGCCAGGCGTTCGCTGATGGGACCGAAGAAAATGATCTTGACCGAACGGAAACAGTAGACCACCGAGAGGGTAATGGCGGCGGCCCCGGCGATGGCGACGATCAGCTTGGTGATCGATCCGGTCAGGCCGGCCTTGAAGATACCGGTGAACATGATCCACTCGGCCGGAAAGCTGCTCATCGGCGGAAAACCGGCCAGGCCCAGGGCGCCGATTATCCAGAGCGCCGTGGTCAGCGGCATCTTGCGGGCCAGACCGCCGAGCTGGCGCATGTCGCGGATGCCGGTGGTGTAGACGATGATCCCGGCGGTTGAGAAGATGATGGTCTTGCCCATGATGTGGCCGAGGAAGAAGAACATGCCGCCCTCGATGCCGGCCTGGGTCATCGAACAGACTCCGAGCATTGAGTAGGCGAGCTGGCTGATCGTCGAACAGGCCGCGAAACGCTTGATGTCGGTCTGGCCCAGGGTCAGCAGGGCGCCGTAGACCATGGTGATCAGGGCCAGCACCATCAGCGGAGTGGCAAAAAATTGGAAATCGCCGGGCAGGGGGATGACCAGCAACCGCAGCATGACGTAGACGGCGACGTTGGCGTAGACCGCCAGCAGCCCGGCGATGCAGGTTGGATGTTCGGCATGGACCCAAGGCATCCAGACCTGGAAAGGCACGACCGCCATCTTGGCCATGATGGTTATCAGGAACATGGCGATCGCCCACCTGGCGGCCGGAGTCCCGGCCATGGCCGCAATCGAGGAGACCGCGAAACTTCCGGTCGTGTAATAGACGATGACCGAGCCGACGAGGAAGAACCCGGCTCCGAAAACCGCCCACATCAAACAGATCATGGCAACGCGGACCCGGTCGACGTAGCCGAACATCGCCATGATGAAGTAGAGCGGCAACGGCAGGATCTCGAGGAAGAAGTAGATGCCGATCAGGTTCGAGGCGAAGCAGACGCCCATGAAACCGGTGGGAAAGAGCAGGAACAGGGCGTAGAAGCGGGTGTAGTGGTTGATCGCGGTGCGTTCGTCGACCTCGCCGTAGATCGCCTCGATCCGGTGGTCGATATAGTGGTCGGCGTAGATCGAGAGGGCGAGACAGAGAAAATTGATGATCAGGGCGATCGGCAGGCTGATGCCGTCACCCAGAAGATCGAGGGTGATCGCCGGTCCGGCGAAAGCGTGGCTTTCGGTGAGGGCCGCGCCGCCCATCGCCAGTTTGAGACAGCCCATCAGTAGCAGGACGGTCGAGTAGAGCAGGCCCAGGCGGGCGATCCAGGCGGCTTTTTTGCCGATGGCCCGCCGCAGAATGATTACCGCCGGGGCGCACAGGGCCGGGATCAGGATGGTTTGCAGAAGCAGATGTTCCAGCATAGAGTCAGACTCTCAATTCAAGTAGAAACGCCTGGGGCTTAATGCCACAGGGCGAAACCGACGGTTACCAGGATGATGGCCATCAGGTAGGCGCCGATGTAGAGAAAATTCTCCGATTCGGTTTTCAGTCGCAGGAAAGCCCGCGGCATTTTTTCGGTGACCAGTACCGGCAGGCGCCGGTGGACCAGGGTATCGAAGCCCTCCTCGAGACGCCAGGCGACGAGGTCGGCCAGTTTCAGGGTGCCGTCGATGAAAACCTTGTTGTAGAACGGATCGATGTACCAGCGCCGCCAGAAAAAATTGTAGAGTTCGCTGAAAACCGATCCGGGTGTAAGCCGGACATCTCTTTTGCCCGAACCATAGATGAACCAGGCCGGCAGAACTCCGGCCAGGATGCCGCCAATCGAGAGTATCGTAACCAAAAGGTGATAGTTGAAGCCGTGTTCAGCCGCGTGGGCGACCGGCAGTTTCAGGGTTTCGGTCAGGTTGACGGTGAAGTTGTGGCGGAGCAGGTGCTCGAATTTCGGACCGAGAGCGCCCAGGACCAGAATCATCACCGCCAGCACGGCGCAGGCTCCCCACATTACCGGAGAGGCCTCATGCGGAGTATGTCCCTCCTTGTGCAGATGGGCGATATGCTCGCTCTCCCGGCCGAAAAAGACCATGGCCACCATCCGGGTCGTGTAGAAGGCGGTCAAACCGACCGTGACCACTGCCAGTACGAAGATCGGGATATGGTGGGCCTCGATGTTGGCCAGCAGGATGGCGTCCTTGCTCCAGAAGCCCGGCAGCGGTGGCACTCCCATCAGGCAGACCGCGGCGATCAGCATGGCGATGAAGGTGTAGGGCATGTATTTGCGCATGCCGCCCATGTCGGTGACGTAGATCGAATGGGCCGCATGGATCACCGAACCGGCGCAGAGGAAGAGGCAGGCCTTGAAGACGGCGTGACTGACAAGATGGAAGATCCCGGCCCCGGTACCGGCGATCAGGTTCGACTGGGTCAGACCGGCGACCCCTAAGCCGATCCACATGTAGCCGATCTGGCTGACGGTGGAGAAGGCGAGGATCTTTTTCAGTTCCTTGGCGACCAGGCCCTGGGTCGCGGCGATGAAGGCGGTCAGGGCGCCGATCCAGGCGGTGATCGTGAAAAACAGCGAGGCATTTTCGCAGCCGATTACCCAGCGGCCGATGTAGAAGATCGGCATCAGGCGGGCAACCAGGTAGACCCCGCTTTTGACCATCGTCGCGGCATGGATCAGGGCTGAAACCGGGCCCGGCCCAGCCATCGCCTCGGGCAGCCACTCATGCAGGGGAAACTGGGCCGATTTGCCGACCGGTCCGGCCAGCAGCATGAAACTTACCAGCACCACCATGCCGGGATTGGCGGCCAGCTGCGGAAACCATTGCGGGGCGGTCCGGTAGAGTTCCATCAGGTTGAGGGTGCCGGAATAGTAGAAGAGAATCAGGATGCCGCCAAGCATGATGAGATCGCCGACCCCGGTGACGACCAGGGCCTTGAGACCGCAGAACGATGGTGTGGTCAGCGGTGCTTCGCCTTCGGGGCCGCCGATCCAGTATTCCCGGTTATCCTGGTAGTAGAAACCGATGAGGCCGTAACTGCAGAGTCCGACCAGTTTCCAGCCGACAAAGAGCAGCAGCAGGTTGTTGGCCAGGACCAGCAGCAGCATGCTGCCGATGAAAAGGTTGACCAGCATCAGGAAACGGGTGATACCGGGGTCGCCTTTCATGTAGCCGAGGCAGTAGACCGCGATAATGGCGCTGATGACCGAAACCACCAGAGCCAGGATCAGACTCAAAGGATCGATCAGAATGCCGATCTCCAGGGTAAACGGATGCGTGACCCAGACCCAGCTGCTTTCGAGTGGCAACTGGCCGGGATGGAGGAGCAGGGGAGCCAGCCTGAGGCAGCAGGCCGCTGCAGCGATCGGAAAAGCGACGGCGGCGCCGTTGCGCAGGGTGCCGCTGATCCGGGCCCCGACAAATATTGCCGGTACGCCGAGAAGGGGTAGCAGAATGGCCAGCCAGGCGTAATATTGCGTTAACATAGAAAATATTCCTGCAAAAGACTGTCGTCAGTATCTGGTGAAATCGGTGTCGAAACCAGTACGGTATCCGGCAATGTCAAAACCCGGCCGGAATGATCGGGGTTATCAGGTTGACCATGATCCAGTGACTGCCGAGACCGGTAATCAGGATCATCGCGGCGGCACTGACCACCGGCAGCAGCAGGCCGATCGGGGCCTCCTCCATGGTTATTTCGGGATACGGTTCCTTGCGTTCGTAATCGGGTTGCGGGTCCTCGAAACAGGCGACCTTGATGACCCGGAAGAAATAGACGACGTTGAGAATCGTACTCAGCAGCAGGGCGGCGATGAATACCCACTGGCCGGCCTCGACGCAGCCGAAAATCAGGTAGAGCTTGCTGAAGAAGCCGCAGGTCGGGGGAATGCCGATCATCGAAAAGACCCCGACGATGAAGGCCAGCATGGTGATCGGCATGCGCCGGAAAAGATGACCGAGATGTTCGATCCGGCTGTCGCCGATCCGGTAGATGATGGCCCCGGTGGCCATGAAGATGCAGGCCTTGGTGAAGACTTCATTGATGATGGTGAGAATCGCGCCGGAGAAACCGGCCCGGTTAGCGAGGGCGATACCCAGCACGATATAGCCGACCTGGGCGATGACCGAGTAGCAGAGCATCTTCTTGAGGTCGGTCTGGGCGATGGCGTAGATCGAGCCGATCAGCAGGGCGAAGACCGCGGCCCAGCTCAGAATGGTCGTGATGGGAAAAACCTCGGTGAAGAAGCCGGGATCGAAGAGGTTATAGAGGATCCGGATCATCAGGTAGCCGGCCACCTTGGTGTAGAGTGGGGCGGCGACGCCGCTGACCGCCGAGGGGGCCTCGTAGTAGGCTTCCGGCAACCAGGCATGCAGCGGAAAGAGGGCCATCTTCAGGGCGATACCGACCAGCATCAGGGCTCCGGCCGTGAGGATTACCCGCGAGTGGTAGAGTTCGGGCAGGAGCCGGTGCAGGTCCATCAGATTGAGCGAGCCGGTCGAGATGTAGAGATAACCGACACCCAGCAGGTAGCAGGAAGCGCCGATGGTGCCCATGATGATGTAACGGAAAGTGGCGAAAGGAGCATCGTTGCCGCCGCTGGCGATCAGACCGTAGCCCGAGAGCGAGGCGATTTCGAGAAAAACGAAGATATTGAAAAGATCGCCGGTGATGACGATACCCATCAGGCCGGTGATCATCAGCAGGTAGAGACTCGAAGCCAGGGTCTGGCGGCCGTCGATCTCCTTTTTGAAGCTCGGGCCGGAATAGATCGCGCCAAGCAGACCGGCCCCGCTGATCAACACCAGCATCAGGGCGTTGAGCTGGTCGATCCGGTACTCGATGCCCCAGGGCGGCTGCCAGCCACCCATGTGGTAGGAAATCGGGCCGAAAGTGATGACCCGGCCGCAGATGACGATCGCCATGCTCAAGACCGCGGCCATGATGAACATCAGCCAGGGATAGCAGAAGCGCCGGTTCAGGGTTCCCAGAGGAACCGTGAACAGGGCGGCAAGCAGGGGAATTGTTATGATCAGTGCCGGAAATTGCTGCGCCATCGGTTTTACGCTCCTGTTTCCCGGCCCGCCTGGCGGATAGCGAGGATTTCATCCTCGTTCAAAGTTTTATAGCGACGATAGATGAGGATCAGTACTGCCAGGGCGACCCCGGTGGTGGCGATCGAGACGACGATCGCGGTCAGCATCAGGACATGGGGCAGAGGGTTCAGATAATCGGCCGCCTTGATGGCGTGGTGGGTGCCGTGGCCGCCAATAATGATCGGCACATGAACCTTGCCGGCCTTGACTCCGATCGAAACGTAAAAGAGGATGATCGCGGTCTGGAAGATATTCATCCCGATCAGCTTCTTGACCAGGTTGCGTTTGGCCAGCATGGCGTAGAGGCCGATCATCATGAGGATGACGTAGAACCAGAAATTATATTTGCTGATAATGAATTCGAGCATGGTTACGACTCGTCTTCCTCCTTGCGGGCAGAACCAATTCCGCGCAGCAACAGGGCGCAGGCGATCGCCGCGGTGAAAATCACTGTGGTCTCTCCCATGGTGTCGTAGCCACGATAGTCAGCCAGAACCGCGGTGACGATATTGGGGGTTTCCGTGGCCTCCATGGCTTCCTCGATATACCGGGGAGAGACGTAGGTGTTGGCCGGGGAGTTGGGATCACCCCAGGCCGGCATGTCCATGGTGCCGTAAAGCAGCAGTCCGCCGGCGAGAATGACGAAAATCAGGATTACGGTTTTCAATCCTTCGACCTCCGGGTGGTTTTGTAGATGGCGCCGACAAAAAGGAGGGTGCTGATCGCGGTGGCGACCGAAGCTTCGGTGAAAGCGACGTCGATAGCTCCCATCTCGGTCCAGAGCAGGCACATGAAGAAGCTGAAGGCCCCGAGAATGATGACCGCGCTCAACAGGTCCCTGATATTGATCGCGGCCACGGCGCAGATGATAACGAAGATCAGGATGAGAAAATCGAGTTGCCAGATCATTTCCTGTCCTCCTGGATGGCGGCTTCGGCGGCCCGGGTATCCTGATCTTTCCGGGTCCACGGCTTGATGCCGCAACGATAGGCGGCCCGGCCGATGGCGTGGGTGCCGGTCGGGTTGGCGATGAAGATGAAGATCGCGATCAGCAGCAATTTGGCGCTGTTCAGGTTGATGCCGTGGTGACAGATGGCCCCGGCGATGATCAGGAGCACGGCCAGGGTGTCGCCCTTGCCGGTGGCGTGCATGCGGCTGTAGAGGTCGGGAAACCGCAACAGGCCGATGGTCGAGGTCAGAAAGAAGAAGACTCCGCCGCAGATCAGGATGATGGCGGCGATGTCGTTGACCGGCAGTTGAGAGAGTTGCGTCAGATCAGGTATCGTCATTTCAGCACTCCCCCTGGCCTTCGAAATATTTGGCCGCTGCCAGGGTTCCGACGAAGTTGAGCAGGGCGTAGACGATGCTGATATCCATGAACATTTCGACCCGGCCGAAGATGAAGCCGATCAGCATCAGGATGACCAGGGTCTTGGTGCCGATGGCGCCGACGGCGATGATCCGGTCGATGACTGTCGGCCCCCGCATGACCCGGTAGAGACAGAGGAAGATCAGCAGGCAGAGAAAAATGTCGACACTCAGAAAAAAGGTCTTCATTGGCTTGAGTCCGGTTTGCGGTTTGCGGTTTGCGGTCCGGTTTCCGGTTCGGTGTCGGTGCTTTGGGTTTCATTGCCGGATTGGCCGGCAATATCGAGAATGATTGAATACATGGCGGTCATGACCGCCAGCCCGACCCCGATTTCAACCCCGAGAATACCGAGGGACCGGGCCCTGGGAACACTGACGTGGAGCAGCGGGGCGAGCTGCGAGTAATCGAGAAAATTGCCGCCGGCCAGCAGACAGTAGAGACCGATGCCGACATAGATGGCGACGCCGATGCTGCAGAAGATGACAGCCTGGATCCGGTTCATGCGGCGGATGGCCGGTCCCTGGCCGTACGCCAGGAAGATCAGGGCCAGAGCCGCGGTCAGGATCACACCGCCCTGAAAGCCGCCGCCCGGAGAGTAGTGGCCGTGGGCGATGACGTAGAGGGCGTAGATCTGGATGAAGGGGATCATCACCCGGCAGACGGTCTGGACGATCAGGTTATCGTAAACTCGTGTCAGCATTTTTCGATTTCCGGTTTCAGCTTGTTACCCGTTTGTCAGCGGGGTGTGCCCGGTTTCAGTGGTAGACCTTGGCGACCCAGCGTTCCATGTCGCCGGCTTCGAGATCGGCGGCGAAACCCGGCGTCAGGGCGTGGACGTGGAAATCATCGCCGTGAATATCCAGGGTTACGGTCCCCGGCGTCAGGGTGATCGAGTTGCCGAAAGTCGCCTGGGCGACATCGCCCTTGATGCGATCGGCTTTGTAGATGATGATGCGGGGATCGATCTTGAGCTTGGGGCTCAGGACCAGGAAGGCCACTTGAATATTGGCCAGAACGATCTGGTAGAGGAGCCAGAAAGTGTAGATGAAGAACTGGATGACGACCACCGGTCTTTTCTTGTCCGGCTGGCAGACGAACAGCAGGTCGGTCGAGGTGTAGGCGATGCCGAGGCAGCAGAGCACCCCGATGCTGATGTGGAAAACATCGTAATGGCCCGACAGGAAGAGCCAGAAAATGATAAGCCAGCAGAAAGTGGCAATATATCTGGTAAGCGGTGGTTTGTGATCAGCTCGCATCTTCTTGGTTGCCGTGTCGCCGTTGATGGGGGATATGGGAAATCGTTCAGAACTGCCTGGAAACAGGTTATATTTTTCACAACGCTTGGGTAATGCTATAGAGAAAAACAGTTTTTGTCAAGGGGATTGTTGCCGGAGACAGTGTGCCGATCGGTTGGATATAGGGATTGCTTTATCTCTTCGCTTGTGTTATGACTGACTGGTTAGTCATAAAATGGCCCAAACCGAAAATGTCGAGAGGAAGTGGCATGACTGGAGATGAAAGAAAGGTGCAGATTCTGGAACATGCGGCTGAGATCTGCGCCCGTAAAGGCTTTTCCGGAACCACCCTGGACGAGATCGCCAAGGCCGCGGGCGTCAGCCGGGCCCTGGTGGTGCAGCATTTCGGAAGCAAGGAGAAGCTTTACGGCGAACTCATCGATTTTCTCTTCCGGGGCCGGGTTCCGGCCTTGGGAGAAACGGTGGCCGAGCGGATGGCGGCTGGTGACGATGCCGGGGTCTTTTTTGCCTTTTTCGACGAGGTCATGACCTTGATGACCGAAAAAACCGAGACTTCACCCCTGCGATTGATCATCTTCAGCATGCTGGAGCAGTCGGAGATCTATCGCCGCCATTACGAGAAACGGTTTGTCGGCAACACCCGGATACTGGAAGAGTATCTCGAACGGCGGATGGCCGCAGGCGACCTGCGAAGAGTCGATTCCCACCGGGTGGTCATAGCTTTTATCTCGACCATGATCCAACTGGTTTTCCAGCACCTGACTTTTCCCGATCTCTTTCCCCGCCGGGAAGTCGAAGCGACGATGCGGACCAGTATCGAGCTGATGACCGGGGGACTGAAAAAAGGAGTGATTTAGATGACCAAGAGACGTTTGCTGTTCCTGTTGCTGATAATTGTCCTGATCGTGGCGATGGTCCTGCTGGTGCGGCGCCGGCGCCGGGAGATTGCCGGGATGCCGCCGCCCAAAGAGTATGCCGCCGTGGTCGAGGCCGCGACGGTGGAAAAGGGGCGGGTGACGGCCGCGATCTCCTATCTGGGGGAGATCGTTCCTTTGACCGAAACGGTGCTGGCTGCGAAAACCACCGGTTTCGTCAGGGAGGTCGGGGTCGAAGAGGGAGACCGGGTTGACGCCGGACGGCTGCTGGTCAAAATCGATGATCGCGATATCGTCGACCGGATCCGGGCCCTGCGTGAACGGGAGCGGGCCGCAGAAGCCGATATCGCCGCGGTCCGGGCGAGTCTGGCCGGACTCCGGACCGCGCTCGAAACCGCCCGCGGGATTTATGAGCGCAACCGGGTCCTGCGCGAGAACAAGGCCATCGGTCAGGAGGAGCTCGATATCTCCCGCAAGAATTTCGCCCTGGCCGAAGCCGAACTGAAATCGACCCGTAGCCGGGTCAAATCCCTCGAAGCCAATCTCGCCGCCCTGGCTGCCGACCGCCGGGCCCTGGAACAGAGTCTCGATTATACCACGATCAAAGCGCCCTACGCGGGGGTGGTGAGCAAACGCGATGTCGATGCCGGAGATCTGGCCGTTCCCGGACGGCCGTTGCTGACTCTGGTCGATCCCGCGGCCGGGGTCAAAATCGTGGTGCCGGTAGCGCCTTCGGATTACCTCGGTTTGCAAGTCGGCAGCCCGGCTCTGCTCCATTTTTCCGGTCGGACGCTCAAAGCTCGGATCGCGGCCCTGTACCCCGCGGCCGACGGCGGCGGCCGGGCCCTCTGCCATATAATTCTGTCCCGGGCTCCCTTCGGATTGCCGTTTCACAGCCGGCTCGAAGTCGGGCTGGTGGTCGGCAGCCGGGAGGGTCTCAAGGCGCCGATCGACTGTTTGCTGCGGCAGCCGCAACGGCAGCTGGTGATCCGGATCGACGACCAGGGCCGGGCCCGGCCGCAGACGGTCGAGATCCTGCAGACGGGGGCCGATTTTTTCAGTTTCGTTTCCGATGAAGTCACGGCCGGTGATCGCCTGGTCCGGGCCCGGGAGAGCCGCCTGATGCGGATCTTCGCGGGCCAGAAGCTCGTCATCGCCACCACCGGCGGGGAGTGACGCCGTGTTTCGTAAAATCTACGCCAAGCCCCATTTCGCCCTCTCCCTGGTCCTGGTTTTCACGGTCATGGGAATGCTGGTCTTTCCCCGGGTCAAGAAGAACCTTTTCCCCGATGCCAACCGGCCGCAGATCGCGGTGGTGACGATGGAGCCGGGAGCCGCGGCCGCCGATGTCGCCAGCCATATCTCCCGGCGTATCGAGGAGGAGGTACACGCCATCGACCTGGTTCGCAAGGTCAGCTCGGTCTCCAAGGACGAGGTTTCGGTGGTGATGGTCGAGTTCGAATATGAAAAGGGACTCGATGCCGCGGCCGTCGATGTCGCCAACGCCATCGACAAGATAACCTCGTTGCTGCCCGACGATATCCTGCCGCCCCAGGTCTACAAGATCAGCGACGCCACCTCGCCGGTCATGATCCTGGCCCTTTCGCCCCGGCCTGAAAGCGGGCTCGGCCTGGCTCAGGTCCGCCAGATCGCCGAAAACCAGTTTAAAGACGACCTCCTCAATCTCGAGGGGGTAGCCGATGTCGATATCTTCGGCGGCTGGCAGAGGGAGATCAGGATCGATATCGATCCGGCGGCCGTCAACCGCTACAATCTCACGGTCGGCGATATCGTCGCCGCCGTAGCCGGTAAAAACAAAAATATTCCGGCCGGGCTGATCATCTCTTCGCGCAACCAGATCCTGCTGAAATCGGCCGACGAGATCGGCCGGCTCGACCAGTTCGCCGATCTCAGGCTCGGCAACGGCCTCGCTCTCAAGGATGTCGCCCGGATCTCCTACGGCATCCGCGACCGGCTTTCGGCCTTCCATGGCAACGGTCGCCCGGCTATCGGGGTCGGCATCATGCGGGCTCATGCCGGCAATTCGATGAGCACCATCAAAACCGTCAACGCCGCTCTGCCCGATTTGCAGAACCGTTATGCCAACCTCAGGATCGAAGTCGCCGATACCCAGGGTCGTCTCATCAATCTGAGTATCGACAACATGCTCGGGGCTTTGCGCGACGCGGTGATCATGACCCTGCTGGTGGTTTTTCTCTTTCTCGCCAACTTCCGCAACGTATTGACGACCTCGGTTTCGATCGTTTTCACCTATCTGATCACGATCTCGGGGATGTATCTGTTGGGGCTCGATTTCAATATCGTCACCCTGACCGCGATCATTCTCGCCGTCGGTCTGCTTCTCGATGACGCCATCGTCGTCATCGAGAATATCGAGCGCCACTATTACGAACTCGGGAAACCGGCCGCCAAGGCCGCCCTGGAGGGTACCCTCGAGGTTATGCTGGCCGATTTCGCCGGCACCATCACGACGATCATCGTTCTTGTGCCGATTCTCTTCATCGGTGGTTATGTCCAGCGTATCCTGCGGCCTTTCTGCACTGTGCTGATCATCGCCCTGCTGGCCTCCTACGTGGTCTCGGTGGTTATCATCCCCCTGGTCTCGCCCCTGATCATGAAGCGCGATCCCCACAAGAACCGGCTCGAGAAGCTCGTCTACAAGCTCAATGATTTCATTTTGACGCCGCTGGTCGACTTCTACTGCGCGATGGTCAGGATTTTTCTCGAAAAGCCTAAAACCCTGCCCCTTTTCATTATCCCGTTGATGCTGCTGATGATGATCTCCAAGGTCGCGGTCTTTCCCCTGCTGGGCCGCGACCTGATGCCGCCGATGGACACCGGAATCGTCAAGGTCGCTTTTGTCGCCGACAGCAACACCCCGACCGCGGCCAGTGAAAAACTGCTGACCCGGATGGAGCAGATCGTCTATGGCTTCAAGGGGGTCCAGATGCTCTCTTCGACTCTGGGTTCCGAGCCCGGAGCTTTCAGTTTCGGCAGCGGCAAGCAGCCCCAGGAAGGCACGATGACGATTCATTTCGTCGATCGTTTCCATCGGGACAAGAGTATCTGGCAGATCGAAGCCGAACTGCGCGACGCCTTCATGCGGCTGCCGGGGCTCGATCATGTCAATGTCTACGATTTCGGAGCGACGCCGCTCTCTTCGATCGTCTCGACCGTCGATCTCATGCTCACCGGGGATCGTCTGGAAAAACTCGACCAGCTCGGCGATGAGGTCGAAAAGCGGCTTTCCCGGGTCCCGGGCCTGACCACGGTCTCCCGGAGCTGGCGCTATGACAAACGGGAATATTCTTTCACCATCGATCAGTTGCAGGCGGCCCGATACGGTCTGACTCCGGCGGCGGTATCGACCCAGCTTGCCGCCGCCCTCAAGGGGCGGGTCAGTTCACTTTTCAATATTCCCGGCGAGAACGGTCTCGGGGTCCGGGTCCAGTTCGCGGCTCCGGCCCGGGACCGGCTGGAGAGGCTTGAAACCCTGATGATCAAGACGCCGCAGGGACTGGTGCCGTTGAAGATGCTGGCCCGGATCGAACCGGTCTTCTCGCCCGGAGTCATCACCCGTCAGAACCTCAAGTACAGTCTCGACATCTACGGTTACCGGGATACCGCGGCGATCACCCATATCCAGCGGGGCGTGGACCGGCTGGTCATGTCTTCCGTTAAGGTGCCGGCCGGATACGGTTTCAGCAAAGAGGGTGAAGTCGCCCAGATGAATCTCTCTATGGGACGTCTCCTCGGAGCGATGGTGATCGCGGTGATTTTTCTCTATTTCTCCCTGGTCGTCACTTTTTCGTCCTGGAAGAACCCCCTGACCATCATGTTCGCCATTCCCCTGGCCGCGATCGGCAGCATGTGGTTCATGCTGGCGTTCGGCCGCCACCAGTGCATGCCCTCGATGATGGGCCTGATCCTGTTGGCCGGCGTGATCGTCAACAACTCGATCCTGCTGATCGATTTTATCATCGAAGGCCTGAAACAGGGTATGAACCGGCACGACGCCGTGCTCGCCGCCATCCGGCTGCGGGCCCGGCCCATCCTGATGACTGCGGTCGGCACCAGCGCCGGGATGCTGCCGGTCGCCCTGCAGTGGGCCATCGGGCTTGAACGGCTTTCGCCGCTGGCTGTGGTCGCTATCGGCGGCCTGATGGTGGGAACTTTTCTGACGATGATCTATGTGCCGATATTCTATCTGCTGCTCGAGCGTCTGCACGACAAGATCAACGCCTGGCGGGGAGTATGAGATGATTAAACGCGGTAAATTTTTTGTCATGTTATCGCTGGCTCTGGCTGCGGCCGGATTTTTCGCCGGAGGGGCGGGAGCGGCGAGCGAATGTCTGGACCTGACCACGGTATTGAGTTATGCCCAGGAGAATTCACCGGTTCTGAAAGT
>JAADEO010000221.1 GCA_013153415.1 Deltaproteobacteria bacterium | reverse complement strand
GTCAATTTTCCCGCTCCAGGGCCGGGGGACCGTCATCTTCCTCTTCTGCGGCCTCATCCTCGGCTTCGAGCTTCTTTTCAAGCCGGGCGATCTCGGCCTTGATCACCTGTTCGGCCAGCGGCGGGATGATCTCGCGGGCGACCCGGTCGACAATCGTCGGAGCGAGGTCGCCGATCGCCTGGATCATCTTGTCCATGCTGGCATAGGTGCTCTGCAGAAGCTGCTTGCTCCACTCCTGGGTCAGATTTTCGATCTGGCGGGAAAAGTCGGGAGTCGAGAGAGGCTCGGCGCAAACTTCCGGTTCGGCCGAAGGCGCCGCCGCTTCGACCTGGCGGCGGATGGTCGAAGCCAGGGCCGAACCGACCTCGTCCTCAACCGTATTTTCAACCGGATCCGGAGCATCCTTTTCCGTTGTTCCAACTTCCTCCTCGCGCAAAACGACAGGATCTTCCGAAACCGCTTCATCAGTATTTTCGACATCCGGCAGATCCTCTTCCACGAGATAGTCTTCCGGCAACTCCCCGGAAGGATCAAAAGCCCCGTCACCGGACTCTTCAGCCCCGGTTTCCGGCAATTCGGGTTCGATTCCGACCTCGTTTTCGGGGCGCAAACCAGCACTCTTCAGCTCGTCCAGAACCGGATCCGGGGTCTCGGTAAGCTCGATCTCGGCAAATTCGTCGTCATCGAGCAGAGCATCGACATCCCCCGAGATCGGTTCATCTTCCTCAATCTCCGCCCCGCTTTCAGGAGCCATCTCCTCCTGTTCCGGTTCCGCCTCCAGCGGCGGCGTTTCAGCAAGATCGACTAAACTCTCGGCCATGAAATCATCGTCGCTTTCCGCTTTATCAAAGGCATCTTCACTCTTTTCAAAGTCACTTTCGAGATCGCTCAAGGTGGCTCCGAACTCGTCCTCGGCGGCGAAATCGTCCAGGCCGGACACCTCATCTTCGCCCGGCAAAACCGCGGCTTCCGGCAGAACCGCCGCCCCTCCGGTTTTAACCCCGGGCAGATCCGGCAACTGATCCAGCGGCAGGCCCTCCTCCACGATATCCGTCAACTCGATAACCTCTTGCCCGGCCGTCTCCGTATCCTGCATAATCTCTTCCTCTTCCACGTCATCAGCTGTCATGGGTTGGCTGTCAGCAATATCAGGGTCGCCCAGCAACGCCCGTACTCTGACCGCCAGTTCCTCCCCATCCTGGGGCAGCCGGAGGCGGTTTTCCGGCGGCAGCAGCTCGAAAATCCCGTTTTCAGTGGTTCCGGATTCGGGATGATCCGGTTCGAAAATCCCCAGAAGCGGCGGGTTCTCATCCCCCCGCGAGAGTTCTTCGCTCAGGCGCCGGAAATCATCCGCGGCCAGAGCCGAACCGAGAAAGACAATCAGGCGCGGATCATGTTCGCTCAACAGCCGGCCGACCTCGTCCACCCCGGTCGCCGGCAGGCACTCCAGAGCGCAGGCCAGCTCCAACTGCCGCCGCCAGAAAGCAGCCATCGGAGTACCATCGGCAATGAAAACGACTTTACCAGACAAAGCTTTTCCTTAAATTCTGCATAAAAAAAGAGAGGTGGTGGTTTCCGGCCACCCGGACTCCGGCTCCGGTACCCTTTTAATCTTACCGGCCCGGAATTGTAAAGCACAAAAATAGCGGGAAACTACTCCGGATGATCACCGTATTTTTCCCGGTACTCCTTGAGCTTGTTGCGCAGGGTGCGAATACTGATCCCGAGCCGGGCGGCGGCGTGGGTACGATTGGAATTGACCTCGCGCAGGGTCTTGTAGATCATGTAACGCTCCATCTCGGCCAGGGTGGTGCCGACCGGCAACGGCGGCTCGGAGGCAGCCGCGGCGGCCGGGGTGTTTTCCGGCAACGGCGGCAGGCTCTCCGGGGCCGGCATCCGTTCGGGGTCGATGATGAAATCCTCGAGCTCGAGCTGCGGCCCGTCGGCCAGAACCACAGCCCGTTCCACCATGTTCTCGAGTTCCCGGACATTGCCGGGATAGTCGTGATTGAGCAGAAAACGGCGGGCATTCTCGGAGATCCCCTGGAACCGGCGCCGGTTCAGGCGGCTGTAGTGATCGACAAAGCGCTCCAGCAGCAGACTGATATCCCGGGGCCGCTCACGCAGCGGCGGCAGGGTCAGGGGAATAACATTGAGACGGAAAAAGAGGTCCCGGCGAAAATTACCGGCCTCGACCTCCTTTTCCAGATCCCGGTTAGTGGTAGCGATAATCCGGACATCGACGGGAATCGGCTGGCGGCCGCCGAGCCGGTCGACTTCCTGTTCCTGGATCACCCGCAAAAGTTTGCTCTGCAGCGGCAGCGCCAGCTCGCCGAGTTCGTCGAGCAGCAAGCTACCGCCGTCGGCCTGCTCGAATTTGCCGATCTTGCGCTGGGTCGCCCCGGTGAAAGCTCCCTTCTCGAAACCGAAAAGTTCGCTCTCGAGCAGGTTTTCAGGCAGAGCGGCGCAGTTGATCGCCACCAGCGGCTTGTCCCCCCGGAGACTGCGGTTGTGAATATAGCGGGCCAGCAACTCTTTGCCGGTACCCGATTCGCCCTGGATCAGGACCGTGGCCCGACTGGCAGCGGCCTTTTCCGCCAGACGCATGACCCGCGTCATCCGGGGATCCTCGAAAAGCAGCTCATCCTTTTTCGGCCGGCCGCCGTCATCCCGACGGCCGGCCGCCGCCGCGACAATCCGCCGGGCCAGCTCCTCCAGGGAAAAACTCTTTTTCAACAGGTAGTCGACGGCCCCGGAACGGATCGCGTTGACCGCTCCGTCGACCGTCGGCCGGGAGACCACCGGGAGCAGGGGAACCCGGGGCCAGACCTGACGCAGGTGGCTGATCAGATCGCCGGAACCATATGGGCAATCCAGCTCCCCGACCAGCAGGGAAACCGGCTCCAGTTGGGCCAGGACCCGGTCGACATCATCCGGTACCTCACCCAGGACCACGCTCAGCCCCGCCTTTTCGAGATGACGGGCCAAGGTCTCGGCATACTGGCGATCAGCGTCCCAGATCACTATTTTAGGGTACGACTCTCCTGCTGCCATCGATAATCTTTCACCAGGGTTCGGGCCGAAGCGGTCCAGGGGCTGGCAGGGAAATCCTCCACCAGGCGTTGGTAAAGAGTTCTGATCTCCTCCGTCTGTTGCCGGGCGACGGCGCAGCTCAACTGCCAGAAGAAGAGTTCCGGACTGTCGCCGGCCGGGGCCAGAAGCTGGAGCCGGGCAAACCACTCGCCGGCTTCCGCATACCTCTTTTCCTGAAACAGGCGCCGGGCCAGGCGCAAACCGAGCAGATAGCGTTGGTGACTGTCGACCTCGTCCGGAGAGCTGAAAGCCTGGGAGACGGCCTGCTCGAGGGCGGCCAGAGAATCCGCGTCCGCTCCGATCCGGTCGTAGAGTTCCGCAACCAGGGCGTAGATCCGGGTCCGTTCTCCGGCATCGAGAACCACAGCCCCGTCCTTGATCTCGTTGAGCAGGGCCAACGCTTCGCGGGCCTGGCCCTGGTGCTCGAGAATCCGCACCCGACATAAAAGCAGCCGCTGGCGCCACAGGGCGGGCAGGGAATCCATTCTGATCCCGGCGAGAAACTTCTCGGCGGCTTCATAATCCCCGGTCTCCAGCAGGTTGTGAACTATCCCGTAATCGATCTTGAAACGGTCTTCCCCCCGGGGCTTGAGCTTGCGCAGGGCCTGAAAAACCTTGAGCGCCCCTTCCGGCAGACCCTCGGCGGCCAAAGCCTGGCCGATCCAGAGAAAGGGATAGATCGCCCCCGGCCGGGAGAGGAAATCGTCCCGATAACGATCCTGCAAGGCAACAATCCCCCGGTAGTCGCGTTTCTGGAAATCAGCTTCGATCTCGGCGTAGATGGTCTCACGCAGAGCCTGGAAAGCGGCGTCGCGCAGACCCGGTTTCAAACGCCGGGTCAGCATCTCCTCAAGCACCGGCCGGGCCTTGGCAAACTGCTGGCGGCGGCGGTAGAGACGCCCCAGGTTGAGTCGGGCGATATCGGTATAAGGGCTGTCGGGATAGTGCTCGATCAGATAACGATAGGCCGCCTCGCTGTCCAGAAAGTCGGCATAGCGGGGATTGATCTTCTCCAGCTTCCGCCGGATGGCATCCTTCTCCCCCAGGATCGCCATTTTGAGCCGGGAAACGATATCGCCCTCGCTGCCGGGAAACTCCTTGACCACGACCGTAAACATCAGCATCGCCTGGTCGTACTTCTTTTCCAGAACCAGAATTTCCCCGATCTTGGCCAGGGCCTGGCTCGTGTACTTGTTGTCGGGAAAGAGGTTGCGCATCATCAGGAAATATTCCTGGGCCTCGCGATAGCGCTTGAGACGGTGATAGGTACTGCCGAGCAGGTAGAGGGAGAGAGGGTCGTGCTTGAGAAAATCGGGATCGCTCTCGAGAGCGGTGCGATACTCGGACAGGGCCTGGCGGACCTTGCCGAGATGGTAGAGCGAGTTGGCCCGGTAGAAATGGGCATAAGCCACGAAACCGCCCCGGGGATACTTTTTCAGCAGACGGGTGAACTCGTCATAGGCATCCTGGTAACGCCGCAGGGAGAAACTGAGCCGGGCCAGGGCGAAATTGGCGGCGGGTGCGAAACTGCTCTCGGGAAAACGTTTCAGCAAGGCCCGATACACCCCGGCGGCCTCGTAGAAGAACTCGATTCTCTCATAGAGCCTGGCCACCTGGAGATAGGCCCAGGCCGCCTCGGGATGGTCGGCGTGGGCTCTGACCTGCTTGAGAAACTCCTCAATCACCTTGACCACCTGACGCCGGTCGCGCGCCTCGGCCAGGGCCGCCTGGGCTTTGGCGTCGAGCCGGCGGAAAGAGGCCGGAATAGCCAACGGAGACTTGGGATAAGTTTCGACCAGCCGGGAGAAGAACTCTTCCGCGGCGGCAAAGTCCTCCTCCTGGTAAGCTTTCAGGCCCTGATCGAAAAGCTCCTGGCCCGGCGGCGCGGTTTCCACGGCCCCCTTCGTTTCCGGTCGACTCGGAGCCGTCGGGGCCGAAGCCGGGGCCGCGACCTCAGAAACCGGTGCCGGGGTCTCCGCTCCCGATGGAGTCGGGTTTTTCTGTGCGCCTGCGGGCGTAGATCCGACATCGGGAACAGCCGGAAGAGGCTGGCTTTCGGCCAGCGGATTGCCCGCCGTCGGCGGTGTTTTTACGGCTGCGGGCAATTTATCGCTTTCAGGAGCCGGAACCTGTGCGGGGGTTTTTTCCGCCACGGGAACCGGAGCCGGGGCAGCCGGTGGTTGTTTCTCGACCGGAACCGCTTCCGGGCCAGCGGTGGTCTTTTTTGAAGCCGCCGTCTGCGCAACCGGTTTTTCGGGCTTGCCCGCCGCCGCTTCTCGCTTCTCCGGCTGGGCTTTGGTACCAACTGCCGCAACCGGATGCTTTTGCTCCGAAGGTTGAGTTTTTTCCGGCTTCTGTGGTTTTTCCGATGACGGTGCTTTGCCGGGAGGCACCGGGGCTGGAACAGGGGGTTTTTTAACCAGCGGTTCGTTCGCCTTGATATCGACCACGCACATCGCCGGTTTTTCGAAAAGAGAGACCTCGTACTGGTAGGAGCGCGGTTTCAGGTAGATGGCGATCTCCAGATACTGCTCCTTTTGCGTGATATCGATGCTCTTGAAAAGCGGATCATCCACCAGTTTGACCGGCCGGGCCCCGTAGTTATGGAAATCGTAGAGCCGGATCAAAAGGCGCTGTTGCTTGAAATCCTCTTCGCTTTCGTAGAAACCGCCCTGGTTGAGCCGCATCACGACCCGGCCCTTACCCTTCTTGGCGTTGCTTCTGAGCCGCAAAGAGAGCAGATTTTTCCTCCGCGGGGGTGCAGCCCGACTGTCCGCGACCAGGCCTCCGAGCAGCAGCACCGTCAGCAACAGCAGCGACAATGCCCGGAACGGCCGGTGACCGGCAAAGAGATAACTGCGGAAACGGTTCAAGAACCCTCCTCCTCGAGGCGGTTGCGGCGAATCTTTTCGATCAGGGTGGTGCGATTGATCTTGAGCAGACGGGCGGCCTGCTCCTTGACCCCGTGGGTCCGTTTCAGAGCCTCGGCGATAAGCTCTTTCTCCAACCGGCTGACCTCCGATTTCAGGGAAACCCCGCTCGGCGGCAGAACCACCCGGGCGGCCGGTCCGCTGGCGGCGGGTCCCGGGCCGGTCGTTTCCTCGTTCTCGGGCTGGTAGATTTTTTCCGGCAGATCGAGCGGCATGATCCAACCACCGGGTTTCATCACCGCGGCCCGTTCGATAACGTTCTCCAGCTCCCGGACATTGCCGGGCCAGGAGTAGTTCTCGAGCAGCCAGAGGGCCTCGGGCGTAATGCCGGCCACCCGGTCGCACTCCTCGAAGGCTGAGTTGAAACGACGCAGAAAGAATTGCGCCAGGCCGGCGATGTCTTCGGGCCGCTCCCGCAGCGGGGGCAGCACAATCGGCACCACGTTGAGCCGGTAGAAAAGATCCTCGCGGAAACGACCGCTGGCGATATCCTTTTCCAGGTCCCGGTTGGTCGCCGAGATGATCCGGACATCGACCGTCTTGGGTTCCCGGCGCCAGCCCAGGGGCTCAACCGTTTTTTCCTGCAGAAGCCGCAAAATCTTGACCTGGAGCAAAGGCTCCATGTCACCGATCTCGTCGAGAAAAACCGTACCCCCGGCCGCCATTTCGATGCGCCCGATACGGTCGTGCAAGGCGCCGGTAAAAGCTCCCTTGACATAACCGAAAAGCTCGCTTTCGAGCAGGTCCCGGGGGATAGCGCCGCAGTTGACCGGAACGAAGGGCTTCTCCCGCCGCCGGCCCAGGGCGTGCAGGGCCCGGGCCGCAAGCTCTTTGCCGGTACCGGATTCGCCCCGGATCAGAACGCTGGCATCGGCGGCGGCCACTTTCAGAAGCTGGCGGTAGACCCCCTTCATGGCCTCCGAAGCGCCGATGAAACCGCAAAACCCTTCTTCCAGCAGAATTTCGTCCCCGGGCAGTCTGTCATCCGCCGCCCGGGCCCGGGCACCGGCCAGGCATTGTTCGATGACCCGGCTGGTTTCGGTCTTTTTCAGGGGAGCGAAAAGGTAGCTGTCGGCCCCGTTCTGCAAGGCCCGCCGCACCGCATCGAGGGCCTGTCGGCGACAGACGGCGATCACCGGGAGATGGTCGCCGGCCGCCTCTTTAAGCAGTTCGATCGATCCCGGCCAGGCGGCCTCCCCCTCTTCACGGCAGTCGACCAGGGCGAACGCCGCCTTCGCCGGCAGGCTCGGATCATCGGCCGCGGCGAAAAAAGGCTGCTGCAGAAGCTCGACCCCGGCCGGCAGGGAGCGGGAGAGATCGGCATGGAGTTTCTGGCTCTCACTGATCAACAGGCAGACAGGTGACATATCGTTTCCGAAATCCTGGGTTTTGGTAGCCGGCTATCCGGCTCCGGGGTTTCCGCGCTTTCGGCCTGAAAACGCTCTTATCGCCCTACATAACGTAAAAAGGGAAAAATAACAAGCAGATGACGGGCTCAAAAAATCCCGGCGACTGGTTCTCCGCAATCGGGACAACGACCCTCCCGAACCCGATTTTCGAGAACCCGGAAACCGTAGCGCCGGATCAGGGTCGTAGCACAGCCGGGACAGTAGGTATCCTCGCCCCCGAGACCGGGACGATTGCCGGAAAAGACGTAGTACAGCCCCGCCTCGAGGCCGATCTTCCGGGCCCGGTTCAGGGTCTCGGGCGGAGTCGGGGAAACCGAGGTCAGGCGGTAGGTCGGGAAAAAACCGGTAACATGCCAGGGAATAGCCGGCGAGAGGGAAGCCAGGAAACGGGCCAGCTCCTTGAGTTCGGCCGGATCATCGTTATAACCCGGAATCAACAGGGTGGTGACTTCGACCCAGATCCCGTGATCGATGAAGGAGGCGATCGTATCGAGCACCGGCTGTTTGCTCCGGGCCGAACAGACTCGCCGGTAGAAACGATCGGACCAGCCTTTAAGATCGATATTGGCGGCATCGATCAGGGGGTAGAGACGCTGACGGGCCGCGGGAGAGAGAAAACCGTTGCTGACCATCAGGTTGAGCAACCCCTGTTCCCGGGCCAGAAGCGCGGTTTCGCTCAACAGTTCGAAATAGACCGTCGGCTCGGTATAGGTGTAAGCCAGCGACCGGCAGCCGGCAGCCAGGGCTTCGCGCACCAGCTCGACCGGTCGGCGGTGTGCGCCGAAACCGGGAACCCGCTGCCGCGACACCTGCGATATCTCATAATTCTGGCAATGGCGGCAGCGGAAATTACAACCCGGCGCCGCCAGGGAGTAACTTTTGGAAGCCGGCAGGACATGGTAGAAAGGTTTTTTTTCAACCGGATCGACATGGGTGGCGACCACCAGATCGGCCACTGCGGTAAACAACCGGCCGGAATGATTCTCCCGTACCCGGCAGATCCCGCTCTGGCCCGGTTTCAGGAGACAGTGATGCGCGCACAACTCACAACGCACCCGCTCTTCCGGCAACCTGGTATACAGTTCGGCTTCACGCATGATTTTCACCTCTTATGGCCCACGCCCCGAGGGCGCTTTGCAGCCCGGGAAGGGGCTCTGCTGACAGAAAGTTTCGCCGCCGGCCGCCACGGGGAAACCGGCGACCGCGCCGGGTCCCGATCACGACTGACCGGCCACCATTTTTTTATTGCATTTTTGGCCCCGGTTGGGTATTTCACGGGTTCCGCCCGAAGCCCGGGACCGGTCTCCGGCTCCCGACCCGAAAACCGGAACCCAGATCCCCAACCGCAAACCTTCGAGTAAAGGTGAAATAGAGTATGGCTACCATCAGACAGGCGCTGATCAGCGTTTCCGACAAAACCGGGATTGTTGAATTTTCCCGCCAGCTTATCGATTTCGGAGTCCGCATCCTTTCGACCGGCGGCACCGCCCGGCTGCTGCGGGAAAACGGCCTCGAAGTACTCGAGGTCTCCGACTATACCGGTTTTCCGGAGATGCTCGACGGCCGGGTCAAAACCCTCCATCCCAAGATCCACGGGGGCCTGCTGGGCCGTCGCGACCTGCCCGAACATACCGCCAAGATGAAGGAACACGGAATCGCTCCGATCGACATGGTGGTCGTCAACCTCTACCCCTTCGCCGAAACCGTGGCCAAACCCGACTGCGAGTTCGCCGACGCCATCGAAAACATCGATATCGGCGGACCGACCATGCTGCGTTCGGCAGCCAAAAACTACCAGGCGGTCACTGTAATTACCGATCCGGCCGATTATGCCCCAATCATCTCTGAAATGCAAGCCGGTGGCGGTGCCGTCAGTCCTGAGACCAATTTCACCCTGGCCAAGAAGGTTTTCCAGGCCACGGCCCGCTACGACGCCGCGATCTCCAACTACCTGGGCTGTTTTCCCCGGCCCGACGCCCATCCCCTGGAACGCTACTTCCTGCCCGAAACCTTCACCTGGCAGGGAATCAAGGCTCAGGATCTGCGCTACGGGGAAAATCCCTACCAGCGGGCTGCCTTCTACCGTGAACCCGAAGTCCGCGAACCCGGCATCGGCAACGCCCGCCAGCTCCAGGGCAAGGAACTTTCGTTCAACAACATTCTCGACTGCAACGCCGCGTTCGAACTGGTCAAGGAGTTTACCGAACCCAGCGTCGTCGTCATCAAGCACACCAATCCCTGCGGGGCGGCGACCGCGACCGATGCCTCCCTGGCCGAGATCTATCGCCGGGCCCGGGCCTGCGACCCGGTTTCCGCCTTTGGCGGCATCGTCGCCCTGAACCGGCCAGTCGATGCCGAGTGTGCCAAGATCCTGATTGAAACCTTCATCGAGGCGGTCATCGCTCCCGAGTTCAGCGAAGACGCCCTGTCGGTGTTGACCGAGAAGAAAGCTCTGCGCCTGCTGGCCGCGCCTCTGCTCGACAAGTACGAGAAAGAGGGACTGGAGATCAAGAAAGTGACCGGCGGTTTCCTGGTCCAGGAGCGCGATCTCAAGGACGCCCCGATCGACAAATGGTTGACGGTCACCAAACGCGAGCCCACGGCCACCGAGCTCGCCACCCTCAAGTTCGCCTGGAAAGTCTGCAAGCACGTCAAATCCAACGCTATCGTCCTGGCCGCCGACAACCGCCTGGTCGGAGTCGGCGCCGGCCAGATGAGCCGGGTCGATTCGGTCAGGATCTCGATCATGAAAGCCCAGGTTCCGACAGCAGGCTCGGTACTCGCCTCGGACGCCTTCTTCCCCTTCCGGGACGGCATCGACGAAGCCGCCAAGGCCGGAGTCAAGGCGATCATCCAGCCCGGCGGCTCGAACCGCGACGACGAGGCTATCGCCGCCTGCAACGAGCATGGTATGGCGATGATCTTTACCGGCAACCGTCATTTCAAACATTGACGGCTACGTGAGGAGTTCCGACGGTTCGCATCTTTAGGGGGGTCTCCTCGCTGGGCTCTGGGCATTCAAGAAAAGCCTTCAGCGCTGCGACGTACTTTACACCTCAGTTCTCAAGTTTTTCACCCTTTCGGGGCATAAACTCAGCCTCCCGTCCGGAACTTTTTACGGTTTACTGTCATCCCGTTTTTTATAAGAATCTGATTTATTACGAAACCAACAAATTTGAGGATTACGGAAAAAATGAAAATATTAGTTGTAGGCGGCGGCGGCCGTGAACATGCTTTGGTCTGGAAACTCTCGCAGAGCAACAAGATAAATCAGATCTTCTGCGCCCCCGGCAACGCCGGGATTGCTTCCCTCGCCACTTGCGTGCCCATCGATGCAGACGACATCTACCGACTGCTCGAGTTCGCCCGTAATGAAGGAATCGATCTGACCATCGTCGGCCCCGAGGATCCCCTGGTGGCCGGGATCGTCGACGCCTTCCAGGCCGCCGATCTGAAGATCTTCGGTCCCAATCAGGCCGCGGCCCAGATCGAGGGCAGCAAGACCTTCTGCAAAAACCTCCTGAAAAAACACGGCATCCCGACCGGCGACTACGCCTCTTTCGACAACCTCGACGACGCCATCGAATATGTCTACAAGAAGGGTGCGCCGATCGTCATCAAAGCCGACGGCCTGGCCGCCGGCAAGGGCGTGGTCGTGGCCCAGAGCGTCGAGGAGGCGGAAAACGCGATCAACAAGATCATGCGGCGCCGGGCTTTCGGCGAGGCCGGCAAGGAGATCATTATCGAGGAATTCCTTGAGGGCGAGGAGGCCTCTTTCCTGGTCTTTACCGACGGCGACATCGTCGTACCGATGGTCACCTCCCAGGATCACAAACCGGTTTTCGATGACGACCAGGGCCCCAACACCGGCGGCATGGGCGCCTACTCTCCGGCCCCGGTGATCTCGGAAGGGCTTTTCAGACGGATCATGAACGACATCATGATCCCCACGGTCAAGGCCCTGGCCGCCGAAGGCTGCAAATACCGCGGCATCCTCTACGCCGGACTGATGATCAAGGACGGGATCCCCAAGGTCCTCGAGTTTAACGCCCGTTTCGGCGACCCCGAAACCCAGCCGATCCTGATGCGCCTGAAAAGCGATCTTTTGCCGATCCTCGAGGCCTGTATCTCCGGCCATCTCGCCAAAACCATCGTCGAATGGGACGAGCGGCCGGCAGTCTGCGTCGCCATGGCTTCGGGCGGTTATCCCGGCGAGTATGAAAAGGGCAAGGTCATCTCCGGTCTCAATCTCGCCGCCCGGCTCAAGGATGTCATGGTTTTCCACGCCGGCACCGCCAAGAACGAAGAGGACAAGATCATTACCAACGGCGGTCGGGTACTGGGGGTTACCGCAGTCGGCGACGACATTCCCAAGGCCATCGAGAAGGCTTACCACGCGGTCGCCAAGATCAGCTGGGAGGGAGCTCATTACCGGACCGACATCGGCAAGAAGGCCCTGCGCCGGCTTTCATGAACGAGCTGGAAAAGGAGATGAGCCATGCTTAAAAACGATCTCGAAATACTGATCCTGATGGGCAGCGATTCCGACTGGGAAATCATGCAGGCCGCCTGCCGTCTGCTGGATGAGTTCAACATCACCTACGAAGCCCGGGTCTCCTCGGCCCACCGGACCCCGGAACGCACCCTGGAACTGGTGCGCGAGGCCGAGAAAAACGGGGCCAAGGCGATTATCGCCGGGGCCGGGGCCGCGGCCCATCTGGCCGGGGTCGTGGCCGGCCACAGCCTGCTGCCGGTTATCGCCGTCCCCCTCAACGCCACCTCGCTGCAGGGACTTGACGCCCTGCTGGCCACGGTCCAGATGCCGGCCGGAATCCCGGTGGCCTGCATGGCCATCGGCAAGGCCGGGGCCGCCAACGCCGCCCTTTTCGCCCTCCAGATTCTGGCGACCGCCAACTCCGCTATCGCCCGGCAGTTGGCTGACTACCGCCGGGCCATGGGTGACGGAGTCGAGACCAAGGACCAGCGTCTGCAGGAAAAACTCAACACGGCAACCTGATGCGTACTTTAAACTATCCTTTCCCCAGTGAACAGAGCCGGGAGAACCTGGAAGAGATTGCCGCCGTCTGCCGGGACGGCGGCATTATTGTCTATCCGACCGAAACCTTCTATGCGATCGGCGGCAACGCTTTAGATAGCGGCCTGGTCGCCAGAATCTCCGATCTCAAGCAGCGGGACCCCGGAAAGCCCTTTCCCGTCATCGCCAATTCTCCCGAAGCCCTGGCCCGGTTGCTGGCCGACTGGCCACCGGCGGCCCGGACTCTGGCGGCCGAATTCTGGCCCGGACCGCTGAGCCTGATCCTGCCGGGCTACAGCAATCTGCCGGCCGGCATTCTCGATGACGGCGGCGGAGTGGCGGTGCGCTGGGCCGCCCACCCTCTGCTCGATCTGGTTTGCCGCTTTACAGCCCTGCCCCTGATTTCGACCAGCGCCAACCCCGGAGGGAAGGCACCGGCAATTCGGGCCGCGGATCTCGACCGGACCCTGCTCCAAAAGGTCGACCTGCTGATCGTGGCCGACAAGAAGCCTCTCCCAAAAAGATCAGCGCTCAAACCCTCAACCATTGTCGACCTGCGCCCCGATTCTCCCGAAATCATCCGCGAAGGGGCGGTCAGAAGCTCCGCAGTCAAAAACTGCCTTGCCCATCCTCCGACCTGATCTATGACAGCAACAACATCATCAACCGGCTCGACCTCCCCGCCCCAGGTGGTTGCTCTCTTCTCCCGAGGGCTCGACAGCATACTTGCCGTCAAGGTAATCCAGCAGCAGGGTTTAAGGGTCCGGGCGGTCAAATTCATCACCCCGTTTTTCGGCTGGGAAATCAAGGGTCGGGAACAGGTCTACTGCGAAGAGATCAAGTCGCTCTACGACATCGACCTGACCATCGTTGACCTGAGCCGGGAATACCTTAAGTTGCTGGCCGATCCGCCCAATGGTTACGGCAAGAATTTCAACCCCTGCGTCGACTGCAAGATCCTGATGCTCACCCGGGCCCGGGAAATGGCCCACGAGTGGGGTGCCGCCGGCCTCATCACCGGCGAGGTCATCGGCCAGCGCCCCTTCTCCCAGCGCCGCGACACTCTGCACCGGATCGAAAACCTGAGTGAAACCAAGGGCCTGTTGCTGCGCCCCCTCTGCGCCAAGCTCCTGCCGCCGTCCCGTCTCGAGGAGAGCGGCCTGGTCGACCGGGAAGGGCTCTTCGCCTTCTCCGGTCGTGGCCGCAAACCCCAGATGGCCCTGGCCGCCGAACTCGGAATCAGTGATTATCCGACTCCGGCCGGAGGCTGCCTGCTGACCGATCCTGGTTTCGGTCTCCGGGTCCGAACCCTTTACGAAAGCGGGGGAATTCCCAGCGTCACCGCCATCAACCTGCTTAAGCACGGCCGTTTCACCAGCCTCGGCAACGGTGAATTCTTCATTGTCGGCCGCCATCGCAACGACAACCAGGAGCTTCTCCGGGTTGCCGACGACAGCTGCTACATTCTCCATCTGGCCGAGATGCCGGGACCGGTTACGGTCTTGTCTGGTCAGGCCGAGCAGCTGGAAACGGCGGCCGCCGGGCTTTGCCGCCACAGCCGGGCGAAAAATCTGGAAAACGTCAAAATCAACTGGCGGCGTGGCAAAAAGAGCGGCCGGCTGGTTCTTGCCGCTCCCCGGCCCCCAGCTGATCCCGGCAAACAGCAACAGACCGCGCCATGACCGATCCCGCCAAGACTCCAGCCGCCCCTCGCAAACTCACGCCGATGCTCAAGCAGTATCTGGCGGTCAAAAAGCAGCATGAGGATAAAATACTGCTCTTTCGCATGGGGGATTTCTACGAGATCTTCTTTGCCGATGCCGAGATCGCGGCCCGGGTTCTGAAAATAACTCTGACCAGCCGCAACAAGAAGAGTGAAGACGCGGTGCCGATGTGCGGGTTCCCCCACCACGCCGCCGACGGCTATATCTCGACCCTGGTCAAGGCCGGTC
>JAADEO010000111.1 GCA_013153415.1 Deltaproteobacteria bacterium | reverse complement strand
GCGCCGGAAGGCCCGGACGAGTTTCGCTCCGGCCGCCCTGTTTGCCGGAAAACTCCGTCCCGACCCGATCAAAACCCGGCTGCCCCGCTGGCTCGGCAATGCCATATTGCTGGTCCTGGTCGTCGCTGCGGCGGGTTTCCACTACTCGGAAACCGTCATTCGCCACCACCGCGAAAGCCGCTGGCTGATGCTGGTCCAGGATCTTTCCGGTTCGATGCGCCGGCCTTCCGGAACCCCCGGCAAGACCCTTGGCGATATCGCCCTCGACGGTCTCAAAACCTTCGTCGCAAAGCGGCCGCCGGAGGATATGATCGGGCTGGTGGCCTTTTCCAGTTACGCCCGTCTCCTGGCACCGCTGACCTTCGACCGCGGCATTCTCATGAACAAGCTCAACCAGCTCGATCGCAATTCCACCAGTCCCGAGATCCGGCGGCTTTCGGTCGGCGGCGCCACCAACGTCTCCTACGCTGTCTGGCTGGCGATGTGCTCCTTCTTCGTGACCCTGCCGCAAGAACAGCGGCCCGGTTTCGCCGAACTCCGCGATCTGCGTTACCGGCTTTCCGGGGAAGAGGCTCTGGAGGTCGCGGTCCCGGCTCCGTTCCGGGCCTTGGCCGACAGGAAAGGACTGGCGATCATCCTTTTTACCGACGGTCGTATCAGAGCCTCCTCTTCGCGCCGCGACCGGGAACGCGGGCTGCCCGATTTCATCGCCCTGGGAAATTTTCTGCGAAAACTCGGGATCAGGCTCTATCTGATTGCGGTCGACGGCCGGGTCGAACCCCAGATTGCCACGATGATGCAAGAGATGCCGGGCGGGCTTTTCCTCATGCCCGGTCGTCTGAACCGGGAGAAGATGCTCGAGATCTACGCTTCGATCAACGCCCTGGAGCGGAACCGGATGCTGGCAACCAGTACCATGGTACCCCGCCAGACCCGACCCGCCCTCGCCGGCTTGGGGCTGGCGCTCTTTCTTTTCCTGGCCGGCCTCGAACTGACCCCGGCTTTTGCCCGGTGGTGAGAGGAGACATGCGGAAATTCAAGTCCCGTTTTTATCTCTATCTGGTCGGTGGCCTGATTTCTCTGGTCGTCGGCATCATCCTGGTGAGCTGGTCCGAACGGCGCCGCCTGGCCGAGTACCGGGCGCGGGTGGAGTGGGGCCGGCTGGCGGCTTGCGATCGGGAGCAGGATCCCCGGAAAGCTCTGGCCGCCTGTTTGCAACTGGATCCTGCAAAAGCGCCGGTGGCAGTCCGGATCATGCGCCGGCGCTGGCAGCTTGGGCTGGAACTCTACCGGCAGCGGAGCCGGAAGACGGAACCCTTCGGGAAGTCGGCCGTCCCGGACGCTGGCGAGAACGGCAAGAAACTCGATAAACTGCTTTTCGCTCTCGAAAAAGACGGCCAGAATCTGCGCGGCCGCCGACCCGCACCGGCTCCGGCGCTCTCCTGGCGGGCCGAAAACCTGCTCGGGGCCGGCTACCTGATGCGGGCGCTGCTGGTGCTCGACCGCGGCGGCGAGATGAAAACCTGCCAGGCTCTGCTCCATCAGGCCATCGAGGCCTTCAAGCGTGCGATTCGCCTGGTCGACCGTTTGCCGGCAGCGGATGGTTTCGGCAACATCCCCCGCTGGAATCTCGAATTGCTGATCGCCAATGAGCGGCTGGCCCGGCTGGCAATGGCCGAATCATCCCCGCAAACCCGTTACGATTTGCGTCGCAATCTGACCATCCTGCTGCCGGGCTCTTCCGGCTATCTCTCGGGCGAACCGCCCGACAGCCGGGTTCTGAAATGATCGATTTTCTCCACCCCGGATACCTGGTTCTGCTGGTCCTGGTTCCGCTCTACCTGGTTGTGGCCGTCAGGCAGGTCCGGCGGCGCAAGCTTTTGGCCGAAAAGCTTTTTCCGGGAACCGGTAGGGAAGGGCGGAAGATTTCCCGCGATTTCATCGGAACTTTTCTTTTCGCCCTGACTGGAACCTGCCTGATCCTGGCCCTGGCCGGCCCGGTTCATTGCCGGAAGCAGAAGGTTTTCAAACGGCAAGGGCTGGCCATCGCGGTCTCTGTCGATGTTTCCAAGTCGATGTTGGCCGAGGATGTTCCGGCTCCCTCCCGTAATCGTATCGATCAGGCCCGCCACCTGGTTCTCGAACTTCTGGAAAGACTCGATGGCGAGAGTATCGGGGTCGCCGTCTTCGCCGCCGCAGGCCTGGAACTGGTGCCTCTGACCCGCGATTACGGCTATTGCCGCTATCTTGTCGAAAATCTCGATGAGATGGCGGCCTCGGCTCCCGGCAGTCGTCTCGCCGCCGGGCTCGAAAGTGGAAAGAATCTGCTCGAGGCGGGCCGCCGGCCGGATAACCGGAGCACCGGTATCGTCATTCTGCTTTCCGACGGCGAGGATCTCGGATCCGATCCCGGCCGGGCCCTCGAGCTGGCCTCCAGACTGCACGGCGAGGGGAACCTGGTTTACACCGTCGGCATCGGTGGTGAAAAACCGGTCCTGATCCCGATTCGCACTCCCGACGGCCGGGAAATCATCGATTACTACCGTGACCGGGAAAACGACTTCCTGACCACCTCCCGCCAGGATCGTTTCCTGAAAGAGATCGCCGCGGCCGGCGGCGGTGAATATCTCGTCCCGCGATCCACCTCCAACACCGCCGCCATGCTGAGTCGGCAAATCCTGAATCGGGCGATTGCCACGGGTCGGGCCCAGGTCATCGAACAAACCTTTCGCAGCCTTTCGCCATGGTTCCTGATCGCCGCCTTTCTGGCCTTCGGCGCCGCGGTCGCCGGCCGGGAAATTAGTGCTTGACCTGCCTGGTTTCTTGTGCCATCTTAAACGAAAGAGATAATGGAACATTGTTTCACCAATGGTGAGCGATGTATAATTATTTATGATTATAAGTTGTTTTGAGTTTGTATGAGTGATAATTGGTAGTGTTGATTTATTGAGTCGCCTGAATAAATAAACCTATTTTTCCATATTACGTCGCCATTCAAGAAATACATAAAACACTGAAAGGAGAGAGTTATGGCTGATAGAATTTTTCGCGTCAACATGGGCGATATGAGTGTCAAGATCGAAGAGGTTCCGGCCGCCTGGGCAGGGCTGGGGGGCAGAGCCCTGACCTCGACGATCGTTGCCGAAGAGGTCAAGCCGACCTGTCATCCGCTGGGCAAGTACAATAAACTGGTTTTCGCTCCGGGGCTGCTCTCCGGCACCCGGGCGGCCAACTCGGGCCGGCTTTCGGCCGGGGCCAAGAGCCCGCTGACCGGTACCATCAAGGAGAGCAACTCCGGCGGCACCGCGGCCCAGCTCTTCGCTCGCATGGGAATCAAGGCCCTGATCATCGAGGGCGTGCCGGAAGGCGAGGGGTTCTACGGCCTGAAAGTCACCTCAGACGGGGTTGAGATCAAATCCGAAAGCGAACTGGTCGGAGCGGGCAACTTCGCCGTTATCGAAGCCCTGGAAAAAGCCGACGGCGAGGGCTGCGGCCTGTTGACCATCGGCCAGGCCGGTGAGCGCTGCCAGCTGGCCGCCAACATCTCGGTAAAAGATCCCGACGGCAAGTTGCGGAGTCTCGGCCGTGGCGGGCTGGGTGCGGTCATGGGTTCCAAGAAGATCAAGTATATCTCTATCGACCCGGCCGGCGCCCCGAAAAGCGTGCCCTTGGTTGATGAAGAGAAATTCAAAACGGCGGCCAAAACCTTCGCCAAAGCCCTGCTCGACCACCCGGTCTGCGGCGGGGCGCTGGGCGATTACGGCACCAACGTCCTGATCAATATCGTCAACGAGGTCGGCGCTCTGCCGACCAAGAATTTCCGTTCCGGCCAGTTCGACCGGCATGAGCTGATCTCCGGTGAGAAGATGGCCGAGATGATCAAGGCCCGCGGCGGCAAAACCAAGCACGGCTGCCACGCCGGCTGCGTCATGCAGTGTTCGCAGGTTTTCGTCGACAAGGACGGCAATTACGTGACCTCGGGTTTCGAGTATGAAACCATCTGGGCGATGGGAGCCCACTGCTGCATCGACGATCTCGACCTGCTGGCCGAAGCCGACAGCATCATGGATGACATCGGCGTCGATTCGATCGAGATGTCGGTGACCATGGGTGTTGCCATGGAGGCCGGAATTATCGAATTCGGCGACGGCCCCGGCCTGCTCCGGTTGCTCAACGAAGTGAAAGAGGGGACGCCGCTGGGCCGGATTCTCGGTTCCGGCGCGGCCGTCACCGGTAAGGTCTACGGTCTTTCCCGGGTGCCGGTGGTCAAGGATCAGGCGATTCCGGCCTACGACCCCCGCTCGGTCAAAGGCATCGGTATCACCTATTGTACAACGACGATGGGCGCCGACCACACCGCCGGCTACACTATCGCCACCAATATTCTCAAATGCGGCGGTTTCGTCGATCCGCTCCAGAAAGAGGGTCAGCTTGAGCTTTCCCGCAACCTGCAGATCGCCACGGCCGCGGTCGACAGTACCGGGCTCTGCATCTTCGTCGCTTTCGCCGTTCTCGACAACGAGGCCGCGCTGCCGGCCGTCGTCGATATGCTCAATGCCCGTTTCGGCATCTCGCTGACCACGGACGACGTCACCGCGCTGGGTATCCAGGTGCTGAAAACCGAGCACGCCTTCAACCAGGCCGCCGGCTTCACCAACGCCCACGACCGGCTGCCCGATTTCTTCGAAGAACCGGTACCGCCGCACAACGCGACCTGGGACTTCAGCGACGCGGAGATCGACGAATTCTGGAATTTCTGAAAGTCTGCAGCGTAAAACAACGATAAATGATACCCGGGGCCGGGACTCGAAGGTGCGCGTTAGGCGACACCCGTAGTCTCCCGGCCCCGGGTTTGTCTTTTCATCTCTCCAGCGGCAGCAACCCGGGTGGTGCCCGGGTCGCTGCCGCCAGATTACCGGTCACTGGGACATGCGCCTTTTTACCGCAATCGAGCTGCCGGAAACGGTCAAGAGCACTCTTTCACGGATCTGTTGCGGTCTGCCCCGGGCCCGCTGGGTCCCGGAAGAGCAGATGCATCTGACTTTACGGTTTATCGGTGAATTCAACGAAAACCGGCTCGATGAACTGGATGAATGCCTGGCCACGGTCGACGTTGAAAGCTTTCCTTTGACTTTGAAGGGGGTGGGATGCTTTCCGCCCCGCCGCGATCCCACGGTACTCTGGGTCGGAGTGGATGATCCCGTCCCTCTGATCGAGTTGAAACGCCGTATCGACCGGGCCCTGGCCGAGATCGGGGTGCCGCGGGAATCCCGCAAGTTCGCCCCTCACTGCACTCTGGCCCGGGTGGCCAGAACGCCCCTGGGCCGGACGACCTCTTTTCTGGTGGAGCATTCGGATCTCCGGCTGGAGCCCTTCGCGGTTTCCGGCTTTCATCTTTTCTCGAGTCTGCTGACGCCCAAGGGAGCCGTGCATCGCCATGAGGCCGAGTATCCCTTCGCCGGGCAGGAGGGGCTGTGAGTCCGCGGGCGGCAATTATTGACGGAACTTCTTAGAGTTGCTATAAGCGGCCCATGCAGCCGCTTTTACATGAGATCGTCATTTATGCCGTACCCATCCTTTTCGGACTGACCGTGCATGAATACGCCCACGGCCTGGTTGCGGACCGTCTTGGAGATGATACCCCGCGGCTTATGGGGCGTTTGACTCTCAATCCCCTGAAACATCTCGACCCGATCGGAACTCTGGTTTTTTTTGTTACCAGGGTTTTTGGTTGGGCCAAGCCGATATCCATCAATCCCGACAACCTCAGGTCACCCCGTCGGGATATGATGCGTATCGCCCTGGCCGGGCCGGGCGCCAATTTCATTCTGGCTCTGGCCTGCACCCTCGTTTATCACCTGTTGCATGCCTCCTTTTTTGCGCGATCCGTGGCAAACGGTTCGGGGGTTCAGATCTTACTGCCCCTGCGGGAGATGCTGGCTGTCGGGGTGTCGGTCAATATCGCCCTGGGCATGATCAACCTGATTCCGATTCCACCCCTCGATGGGGGGCGTATCCTGGCCGGCCTGCTGCCGGAGAAACCGGCGGCCTATCTGGAGAAAATCGATTCCTACGGGGCTATTCTGCTGGTAATCCTGGTTTTGAGCAATTCGCTGAATCTTTTTTTCTTCCCCCTGCTTTCGACTCTGACCGGCTGGCTTCTCAATGGCATCACTTATTAGAATAACTTATATAATTCAACTATTTACAACTAATTTTTAATCTTCAATCTGAGGTTTTTATGAGCGCTAGGAAAAGAGTTCTTTCCGGCATGAGGACCACCGGAAAACTGCATCTGGGGCATTACCACGGTGTGCTCACCAACTGGCTTAAACTGCAGCAGGAGTACGACTGCTACTTCTTCGCTGCGGACTGGCATGCCCTGACCAGCGAATACCAGAATCCGGAAATCGTCAAAGAGAGCACTCTCGATATCTTTATCGACTGGCTCAGTGTCGGCATCGATCCCGAGCAGGCGACTCTGTTTATCCAGTCGCAGATCAAGGAACACGCCGAACTCCATCTGCTGTTGTCGATGATCACGCCGCTGCCCTGGCTGTTGCGCAACCCGACCTATAAGGATTCCCAGACTGAAAACGGCGGGGAAGGGGATGCCACCTACGGTTTTCTCGGCTACCCGGTACTGCAGGCGGCCGATATCATCATCTACAAGGCCAACCTCGTCCCCATCGGGGTCGATCAGTTGCCGCATGTCGAATTGACCCGGGAGATCACCCGCCGCTTCAATCATCTTTACGGCGAGGTCTTCCCGGTTCCCGAACCCATTTTGACCGAAACCTCCAAGGTCAACGGTCTCGACGGCCGCAAGATGAGCAAGAGCTACAATAATGCCATCTACCTTTCCGATGATGAAGCCGCACTCAAGAAGAAAGTTTCGGCGATGGTTACCGACGTGCAGCGCGCTCGGCGCAAGGATCCGGGAGACCCCAAACAGTGCAATCTCTTCCCCCTGCATACCCTCTACTCAAATCCCGCCGAGATCGAAGAGATCTGCAGCGCCTGTCCCAAGGCCGAAATCGGCTGTGTCGACTGCAAGAAGATACTGTTGCGCAATCTGGTAGACGGTCTGGCTCCAGTCCACGAGAAGAGACGCTATTACGAGGAGCGTCCCGAGATGGTGCAGGAGATAATCGCCGCCGGGGCCGGGAAAGCCCGGGCCGTGGCCGTAGAGACCATGCGACAGGTGAGAAAAGCGGTTAAAATCAGTAGCGATTGATATCGGTGGACATCCGGCTCCCCGGATGCCGGAAGCGGGATAGTCATGGAAGCGGACAGCAAGAGCAGGGGAGGGGTGAGGCTGCAGAAATTCATTGCCGACTGCGGCCTCGCCTCACGCCGCCGGGCCGAGGCCATGATCGCGGCCGGTCGTGTCCGGGTCAATGGCGAAACAGTCAGTCGGCAAGGGGTCAGGATCGATCCCGAGCGTGACCGGGTCGAGGTCGACGGTTCCCGGTTGCGCGTCGCATCCAAGCCCAAAACCACGATCCTGCTCCATAAACCCCTGGGCTATCTCTGCTCCATGGACGATCCCCGGAAACGCCCCCTGGTCAAGGATCTCTACCGGGAGCTTCCGGGCCGGCTTTTCCCGGTGGGGCGTCTCGATTACAATACCTCGGGATTGCTGCTTTGTACCGACGACGGCGAGCTGGCCAATCTGCTTATGCACCCTCGCTACAAATTCGAAAAAGAGTACCTGGTCACCGTCAACGGCCGTTTTGGTCCGGCCGAACTGGCAGCTCTGTGTCGCGGAGTGGAACTCGCCGACGGACCGGCCCGGCCGTTAAGCGCCTCCATGGTCTCCTCCTCCGCCCGGCGCAGCCGTCTCAAGCTGGTGATCGGCGAGGGTCGCAACCGCCAGGTCCGCCGGATGCTGGAGGCCCTGGGCTTCAAAGTCGTCGAGCTGCAGCGCACTCGTTACGCTTTTCTGACCTTGAAAGGCGTACCCCGGGGCAAATGGCGCAAACTCGAGAGCGGTGAAATCGACCGATTGCGGAGAATGGCATTGCATGACTGAACCGGCATTGAATGTTATCTTCCTCTGGCACATGCACCAGCCCGACTACCGTGACCCGGAAAGCGATCTCTCGCTATTGCCCTGGGTCAGGCTTCACGGGGTCAAAGACTACCTCGATATGGTCACTATCCTGGATGATTTTCCCGGAGTCAGGCAGAATTTCAATCTCGTTCCGTCGCTCCTGGATCAGCTTCAGGGGTATGTCGACGGGACCTTGAGCGACCAGGCTTACGTCCTTACCAGGAAAAACGCCGCCAACCTCTCCCTCGAAGATAAAACCGCCATCCTCAAAACCTTTTTCCATGCCCACTGGGACAACATGGTGAAGCCCTATCCCCGTTACTGGGAGCTGCTTCGGCTGCGGGGCTTCCATCCCGCTTCCGAGGCGCTGAGCGAGGTGCAGCGCTATTTCTCGGAACAGGATTTCCGGGACCTGCAGGTCTGGTACAACCTGACCTGGATCGATCCGGTTTTTCGTCAGGAATATCCGGATATCGGGCAGATGATCAGCAAGCAGCGGAATTTCAGCGAGACGGAAAAGCTCAAGCTTCTTGATCTGCAGCTGGAGATCATCTCCCGCATAATTCCCGCCTACCGGGAGCGGGAAGAACGGGGTCAGATCGAACTCTCCACCACGCCCTATTACCATCCCATCCTGCCCCTGCTTTACGATACCTCGCTGGCTTCGGTGTCGCAACCGCACGACCCCTTGCCGGGTCTGCGCTTCGCGCATCCCGAAGATGTCGAAATGCAGATAAAGAAGGCCTTAAACCGTCATCGCGACTGTTTCGGCCGCTATCCCCGCGGGATGTGGCCTTCGGAAGGTGCGGTCTGCCAGGAGCTGATCCCCTATTTTCATCGTGCCGGGATCAAGTGGATCGCCACGGATGAAGGAATCCTGGCCAACTCCACCATCGCCGGGGGCGAGCATACTCCCCTGGACGCCTACCGGGCCTGGAGTGCGGTAGAGGGCGAAAGCCGGGTCGAAATGATCTTTCGCGACCATCAGCTCTCCGATCTGATCGGCTTCGTCTATTCGCACTGGAACGAAAAACAGGCGGCGGACGACTTCATCAGCCGCCTGCAGGAGGTACGCAGACGACTGGGCAGCCGGGCCGGAAACAGCGCAGTGGCGATTATCCTCGACGGAGAAAACGCCTGGGAGCATTTTCCCCGGGATGGGGCCGATTTCCTGCGCGAACTCTACGCCCGGCTCCAGGATACCCCCGGTCTCAGCACCAACACCGTCAGCGGCTATCTGGAGGGGCGCCCGGCAGGGGAGTCGCGCATCAGCTGGCTCTATCCCGGATCCTGGATAAATGCCAATTTCAGGATCTGGATCGGTCATACGGAGGACAACCTGGCCTGGGAATATCTGGGGCGGGCCCGACGGGCGCTGGTTCTTTTTGAGGAACGGAAGCGGCAGGAGTTGGCGCCAGGCGGCGAGGAGAGTGCTGCTGGCGAAAACAACCTCAGTGAAAAGTTAAAGGATAAGATCAAGAAAGCATGGGAACATATTTATATTGCAGAGGGAAGTGATTGGTGCTGGTGGTATGGCGATGATCACAGTTCGGAAAACGACGCCGATTTCGATGAGCTTTTTCGTCGCCATCTGATGGCAGTATACAGGCTTACGGACCAGGAGATTCCCGAATACCTCTTCCGGCCGATTATCCAGGCCGACAAGATCCTGCATCCGGAAAACGAGATCAGCAGTTTCATCGATCCTCGGATCGACGGGCGCCTGGGCAGCTATTTCGAATGGCGCGGCGCAGCCCTCTGCAAGGTCGCCAGCCTGGGTGGCGCCATGCACCGCACGGAATACCTGATCAAAGAACTTTATTACGGTTTCAACCTCGAAAACTTTTTCCTGCGCCTGGATATCTCCCGCAAGGTCGCCAGGGATGAAAACTGCTATCCCGGCCTTTTCCTGATCAACCATCATCAGGAGAAATTCAGGGTCCGGTTCACCGGGCAATCGGATGACGATCTCATTCTGACCTTCGAAGACCTGAACCAGGACAAAAAGCTCGTGATCGGGGAGAGCGGAAAAAGTGATGCGGAGGAACCGGAACTGAGATTCGCTCTGCAGGAGATCTTCGAGCTGGCGATTCCTTTTGCCGCGTTGAGAGCCCCGGTTGGAACGGACCTCAACTTCGCGGTCACGATCGAGCAGGATAATTTCGAAGTTCAGAGAATCCCGGCCGGAGGCTATCTGCGCCTGGTCGTACCGGGGCCGGATTTTGAAGAACGCATGTGGTATGTCTAGCGTGCGCCTTCTGTCTTAACCATTTGAAATCACGTCATATTTTCCTTTCTTATTTTTTACGGTAACGTTTGGTTGCTCTTGCAGAATTTGCGAAAATATTTTTTCAGCCCGATTTCGCCTTTTTGGAACTTCTGATAATGAATATTATGTTAACTTTCAAACGGGAGTAAAAAGCCTGGTTCTCCCCCGGTGCCGGGACCGGCCCGAGCCCTCAATTTAATTCTGGACAACATTATATTTATAAGTTACGTTTTTCATGGAACACATCGCAGCAATCAACTGAATCAGTTTCGCGGAATTTCTAATCCATGAAAAAATATATTGCAGTCGCCGGCACCATCGGTTCGGGAAAATCGGCCTTGATCGATTTCCTCTGCAAATCATATCCACTGCTTTCGGTTCCCAATCCCGCGGCCGACAATCCTTATCTCGAGGATTTTTTCCGGGATATGAAACGCTGGGCGTTTCATTCGCAGATCTATTTTCTCTCCCGCAAGTTCGAGGCGTTCAAGAATTTCTCCACTTCATTCAGTTCCATCATCACCTGTCGGACGATTTACGAGGATGCCGAGATCTTCGCTCGCAATCTCTATCAATCCGGTTTGATGTCGGAAACCGATTTCATGACCTATTATCAGCTCTATCTCTGCCTCAGCGATTCGCTGCCGGCTCCGGATCTGCTGATTTATCTCCACTCGCCGGTTTCTTCGTCTTTGCGACGCCTGAATGCCAACCCCAAACTCGGATCGGTTCCCATAACCGAAAAATACCTGCGTCACCTCAACCGTCTCTATGTCAACTGGATTGCCGATTATGATCTCTCCGAGGTCATCATCATCGATACCGAGCAGCACGATTTCACCAGCAACCTCGTTGATCGGGCCGACATCCTGGAAGCGATCGAAAGATATATCTGAATCGCCCTAAAAGTCCTTTTTAGCTTGACAATTTCATCTCCTTCCAGTAGACACGCGCAAAATCAAAAAATACCCCTTTGGAGGATTAGCAGCAATGATTTGTCAGACGGTAAGAAAAGGTAGTGAATGCTTTCTTATGAAAGCCGATGGTTGTTCTTTCATTGGCGGCAGTTGCAAGCCGATTATCGATAAGTGCGAAGGTTGCGCCAAGATAACCGAGGTCGACGACGCTAAATACTGCATCTGTTATCCCGACCCCGAAAGCCGCTGGTTCAACGGCACCTGCACCATGGCAACGCACATCAAGCGCGATGTCGAGCAGATCAAGAAGAAGATCAACCCCCTCAAGGCTTCGAAGAAAGGTATCCGCAGCTAGGTGGGTTGCCTTTATTCTACCGTCCCGTAGCGCTTTACGGAGGCGGAACTTGCCGGGCACTTTAAGGCAGGGAGAACTTTTCGGGTTTTTCTTGCCTTAAATTTTTTCCAGAGATGAGAAATCCTACCCCAGTTATGCGGGTTACCGCCGGCCTTTACAAAGGTCGCAAGGTAAACCCGATTCACGATCCCGCGATCAGGCCGAGCAAGGCCATGGTCAGGGAGGCTCTTTTTTCGATCCTGGGCGTCGATTTCTGCCGCGATGCGGTTGTCGCGGATCTTTTTTCCGGTAGCGGCATCATGGCGATCGAGTCTTTGAGCCGTGGCTGTGGCACCGTTTACTGCGTCGACAGCAGTCTCGACAGTTGCCGGCTCATCCGGGCCAACATGGAGAAGCTCGAGATCGACGCCACCGGCAGGATCTTTCATCTCAAGGCCGACCAGGCGGTCAGCAGTTTCGCCGCCATGCAGCTCAAATTCGACCTTCTTTTCCTCGATCCTCCCTATGCCGCCCCTCAGGTTGGCATTACCGCGCTCGAACTCGCCTGCAGTCACGATATCCTCACACCGGAGTCGGTTGCCGTGTTCGAACATAACAGCAGATTCGATCTGCCCGAGATCAAGGGCATGTCGGTTTACAAACAGCGTCGTTACGGTCACACGAAGCTGACTTTCCTTCGTCCCGAATGACTTTCTAAAACATTGTAGATATCAGGCTCATTCCATGTCCAGCTCCCCTTCCAGCTCCGGTTCCGATCGCGATCTCTCATCCCGCAACACGTTAGCTGTTTTTCCCGGCTCGTTCGATCCGGTCACGGTCGGTCATATCGATTTGATCGAGCGCAGTTCCGAGGTCTTCGACAAGGTGATCGTCGCCGTGGCCTGCAATCAGGAGAAAACCCCTCTTTTTACGGTTGCCGAGCGTATCGAGATGATCGACAGCATCTTTGCCGACAATCCCCGCATCGAGGTCGAAACCTTCCAGGGGCTGCTGATCGATTACCTGATCAAGCGCGACGCGCATGTCATCATCCGGGGCTTGAGAGCGGTATCGGACTTCGAATACGAGTTTCAGATGGCCCTGATGAACCGCAAGCTGGCGCCCGGCATCGAGACCTTCTTCATGACCTCGAGCGCTCTCTATACCTATGTCAGCTCCCGCATCGTCAAGGAGCTCGCCTCGCTGGGCGGGGATGTTTCGGATCTCGTTCATCCTCTCGTCGAAAAGAAGATCAAGGCCAAATACGATCGTTGATCTATAAATTCCTGACCTGCTCCGCTTGAGCCGGGTTGAAACTGGGGTTCCACTGAAAAATTACTGCAAAGTGATTGTCGCTCTATTGCTCTGGAGCAGCTGGGGCATAGCGGTCCAGAAGCTGCACATCCGGGCCCTGCACACCCTTTTCCTGACGACACTCTTTTCCCTGCCCGCTGTTCTCATCTGCCTTTTCCCGAGACGGGACGAGATCAAGGATTTCATCGCTTCCATCAGGGGCCAGGCCTCGATCCTGGCCCTGCTTGCCGTTTGCCTGCTGGTCAATAACTATTTCTATTTCGCCGCCTTCAACCGGACGTCGATCGCTATCGCCGTATTCACTCATTACACGGCTCCCCTCTTTGTCGCTGTGCTGGCGCCGGTCCTGTTGCATGAGCATTTCGATCGGCGCATCATTCCGCCCCTGCTTCTGGCGCTTTGCGGTTTGACGGCCATTCTTTTTCCGGGCTTTAAATTCAATCTCGCCGCTGCCGATCTCAGCGGTGCGCTCTGTGGTGTGGCTTCCGGCCTCGCCTACGCCCTGACCCTGATCACCGCCAAGCATCTGACCGACAAACTCGCACCCCTGCCGATGATTCTCGGCCAGAACCTCTTCATCACCCTGTTCCTGCTGCCCCTTCTTTGTTTCGATCCGCTTGTCCCGATGCCCGGCTCGGCATGGCTCATTCTCCTTCTCCTGGGCATCGTACTCTGCGCCCTGGCCCCCTATCTCTATCTTTCCGGGTTGCGCCATATCAAGGCCCAGCACGTCGCGACCATCGGTTATCTCGAGCCCCTGGCCGCAGTGGCCCTGGGACTGATCGTAAGCCGCAAGGTCCCGGATCTTTCGATCTGGCTGGGAGGGCTGGCGATCCTTGGCGCCGGGATCATGGTTACAACTCTTCATCAGAATACAGGTTCGGTTAAGCAATGAAATCATTTACGGGAAAGATGAAGGACTGGAGCGGCAGGGAAATCGATCCGGCCAAATGCGAGCAGCTCGGCAGGGTGCTGGAAATCTCCCCCCGCCTGGCTGAACTGCTTTGTTCCCGGGGGCTCGACAGTGAAGACAAGGCGCGAAAATTCCTCAATCCCTCCCTCCACGATTTGCCGGATCCTTTTCTTATGGCCGGCATGGAGCAGGCGGTCGACCGCCTGGTGCGGGCTTTCCGGCGCCAGGAGAAGATTTTCGTTTTCGGGGATTACGACATGGATGGGATCTCGGCCACCGCGATCCTGGTCGATTACCTGCGGCGTACCGGTTTCACAGTCGATTACTCCATCCCTTCGCGCCTGCTGGATGGGTACGGCCTCAATCCGGAAGCCCTGAAAAAGGCGGTCGAGGCCGGGGCCGGACTGGCGCTGACGGTCGATTGCGGCATTTCGGACCTCGAGGAAATCGATTATGCCAGCGATCTCGAACTCGATGTCATCATTACCGATCATCACCAGGTTCCCGAGCATGTACCGGCGGCCTGGGCGGTTATCAATCCGCACCTGGAGAACTGTTCCTATCCCGATTGCGATCTGGCCGGCGTCGGGGTCGCATTCAACCTGATGATCGCCTTGCGCCAGGGTCTGCGCCGGGCCGGGCTGGCCCGGGAGATAAACCTTCTCCAGTATCTCGATCTCGTCGCCCTGGGCACGGTCGCCGACGTCATGCCGCTGACCGG
>JAADEO010000119.1 GCA_013153415.1 Deltaproteobacteria bacterium | reverse complement strand
GAACGAAACGGGTTTTAGGCCCGGATAGAGTAATCTTATGTCTGCTGAACTGATAGTCAATGTCACCGAAGGCGAAGTGCGGGTCGCCCTGCTCGAGAACGGCACTCTGGCCGAGCTTTTTTACGAGCGCGACCGGGGACTGGGGATCGTCGGCAATATCTACAACGGCCGGGTGGTCAAGGTTTTGCCCGGTATGGACGCCGCTTTCGTCGATATCGGTCTCGACAAGGCCGCTTTTCTCTATATCGCTGATGTCCGCAATGACAACGAGATGGCCGCCTCTTTCCTGCCGCCGGATGAGAACGTCGTGGTCGACGAAGAGTTCGCCCTGAACGAGGATGAGCTCGACGAGGCCCTGCCGGCGCCTCAGATCGAGGATCTGCTGCAGGAGGGACAGGAGATTTTGGTCCAGGTTTCCCGTGAGCCGATTGGCAGCAAGGGAGCCCGGGTGACGACCTATAATTCGCTGCCGGGCCGCTACCTGGTGCTGCTGCCGACGGTGGATCATGTCGGGATCTCCCGCAAGATCGTTGATGAAGAGGAGCGCACCCGTCTCAAGGAACTGGTGGCCAGTATCAAGCCCGAGGGCATGGGGTTGATTGTCAGGACCGTAAGCGAAGGCAAGGATGAAAAAGCCTTGCGTCACGATCTCGATTTCCTGCTCAAACTCTGGGAGAATATCTGCCGGAGAAAAGAGAAGACCAAATCTCCCAACCTGGTTTACCAGGACCTGCGTCTGGTCCAGCGTATCATCCGTGATCTCTACTCCGACGAGATCGACCGGCTGGTGGTCGATTCGGATGAATGCTATCATGAGCTCAAGGATTTCATCGCCAGTTACTTTCCTGACCTGCACTGTGAAATCGAGCGTTACACCGGCATCCAGCCGATTTTTCAGAATTACGACATCGAGATCGAGGTCAACAAGGCCCTGGAACAGAAGGTCTGGCTCAAATCGGGTGGTTACATCGTTATCGAATCGACCGAGGCCCTGACCGCGATCGATGTCAATACCGGGCGTTTCGTCGGCAAAAAAAATCTCGAGGACACGATCTTGAAGACCAATCTCGAGGCGGCCAAGGAGATCGCTTTCCAGATGCGCCTGCGTAATATTGGCGGGATCATCATTATCGATTTCATCGATATGGAGAACAAGAACCATCGTGAACGGGTCAATGCCGCTCTCGAAGAAGCCCTGAAACGGGACAAGGCCAAGTCCAATGTCTTGAAGATCTCGGAACTCGGTCTGGTCGAGATGACCCGGGAGCGGGTCCGTAACAGCATCGCCAGGATGCTTTGCGATCCCTGTCCCTACTGTGAAGGGCGGGGCTTCGTCAAATCGAAGTCGACGGTTACCTACGAGATCGTCCGGGAGCTGAAAAGCTATGGTTACGATCCCGATGTCCGGGAACTGGTGGTCATGGTCAACGCCGAGCTGGCCGATTTCATTTACGACAACGAAGGGCTCTCTTTAGACAACCTCGAATACGAGATGCGCAAAAAGATCACCCTCAAAAAGGTTGACCATTACCAGTGGGAAGAGTATGAAATTATCGCCAAAACCTGAGTCCTTTTCGTAAGCGAGGTTCCAAAATGAGTGATGTGATTACCGGCGAGACGCCGATTCGCGATCTGTTGACCAAGTATCCGAAAGCGGCCGAGGTCTTCGCTGCCAAAGGGATGGCCTGTCTCGGCTGTGCCGCCTCGATGTTCGAGACCGTGGAACAGGGAGCCGCGGCGCATGGTATCGAACTTGATGATCTGCTCAAGGCGATGAACGAGGCTGTGGCTCGATAAGTGGGGCGTGAACGCATCGATCTGCTGCTGGTCAGACGTGGCCTGGTTCCAGGACGGGAGCGGGCCCGGGCCCTGATTCTGGCCGGCAAGGTACTCTGCAATGAAGAGCCGGTCGAAAAAGCCGGCACCAGGGTGGATGAGAATGCGGAGATCCGGCTCAAGGGGGAGGATATCCCTTTCGTCGGCCGGGGCGGGTTGAAACTCGAGGCGGCTTTGGCCGCTTTTTCGGTCGTGGTCGCCGGCCGGGTGGCGATTGATATCGGCGCTTCCACCGGCGGTTTCAGCGACTGTCTTCTGCAGAGGGGAGCGCGAAAAGTCTACGCTGTCGATGTCGGTTACGGGCAACTGGCCTGGTCTCTGCGGCGTGATGAGCGGGTGGTGGTCATGGAACGGACCAATATCCGCAACTGTACCTCCGCCGATTTCGCCGATCCTCTCGAACTCGCCGTGATCGATCTTTCCTTCATCTCCCTGACCAAGGTTTTGCCGGTTGTCGGCCGGCTGCTTGAGCCCGGATCTCCGGTTGTCTCGCTGGTCAAACCCCAGTTCGAGGTTGGTAAGGGAGAGGTCGGCAAGGGCGGTATCGTCAGGGACGAGGGCAAACGCCGCCAGGCCCTGGAGAAGATCGCGGCTTTCGCCCGGGAGCACGGATTCATGGTGCACGGGAGTATTACATCGCCGATCGCCGGTCAGAAGGGCAACCTCGAATATCTTCTGCATTTGACTTGGACGGGGGAGGACGGAACGGGGTGACAGGAAACAGGGAATCGATCAAGGCCGGGCTTTTCGGAGAATCGGTTATCCGCGGGATGACCCGGCTCTGCAACCAATACGGCGGTATCAATCTGAGCCAGGGATTTCCCGATTTCCCCGCGCCCGACCTGATCAAGGAGGCGGCCTGCCGGGCGATCAGGGATGATGTCAACCAGTATGCCGTAACCTGGGGAGCTCCGGCGTTGCGGGATGCCATTGCTGCCAAGATGAAGTTTTTCTACGGGATGGAGATCGATCCCGAAACCGGAATCACGGTGACCTGTGGGGCCACCGAGGCAATGATCGCGGCGTTGCTGGCCGTGGTCAATCCCGGAGATGAGGTGGTGATCTTCGCCCCCTTCTACGAAAATTACGGTCCCGACGCGATACTCTGCGATGCGCTTCCCCGGTATGTCGAGCTGCGGGCTCCGGACTGGAGTTTCAGCGCCGCTGATCTTGAAGCGGTCTGCAGTGACAAGACCCGGGCGATTATCGTCAATACTCCGCACAATCCCACCGGCAAAGTTTTCTCCCGTGAAGAACTCGAGATCATCGCTGAATTCTGCATCAGGAACGATCTCATAGCGATTACTGACGAGATCTATGAGCATATCATTTATGATGAAGCGGTTCACATCCCCCTGGCCACGCTGCCGGGCATGGGGGAACGGACTATAACCATCAACGGGATCTCCAAAACCTATTCGGTCACCGGCTGGCGTATCGGTTACTGCCTGGCCAGTCCGGAAATCACTGCGGCGATCCGCAAGGTTCATGATTTTCTCACCGTCGGCGCTCCGGCCCCGTTGCAGGAGGGGGCTGCCGAGATGATGAGGGTCGACCAGGATTACTATCGGAAACTGGCCCGGAACTATCGTCAGAAACGGGATTTTTTATTGCGCGTTCTGGAAAAAGCCGGTTTCGAATGTCATGTTCCGGCCGGAGCCTACTACATCATGGCGGGATTTTCCGGGTTGAGCGAGCTTTCCGATCTCGAATTCGCTCACTGGCTGGTGCGGGAGAAGGGGGTGGCCTCGGTGCCCGGTTCGAGTTTCCTGCCGCCCGGTGCGCCGGAGCCGGGGATGGTCCGCTTCTGTTTCTGCAAAACCGCTGCTACCCTGGAAGCTGCCGCGGAAAAGCTGGCCCGGCTCTGATCCGGGGGCGACCGACCCATTAATCATGATGGCTTCGTAAAAAGTCCACCGGCGTCGCACCCCGAGGGCATTTCCTTGCTGCGCTCAGGGCATTCCCAAAAAGTCTTCGTCACTGCGGTGTACTTCTATGTACGCCTCATTCCTTAGCTTTTTGGCGCCTAGCAGCTGGAGCTTTTTACTTTGCCATCCCGTTTTTTACGAAAATCCGATTTGTTACGAGTTCATTAATCATAATATCATCATAAACAGTATCCGAAACTCTATAAGATGTCTGAAAAACATATCATCCTGGGAACCGCCGGACATGTCGATCACGGCAAGACGACCCTGGTCAAAGCCCTGACCGGAACCGATACCGACCGTTTGGCCGAAGAGAAGAAACGGGGTATCACGATCGAGCTCGGATTCGCCCACCTGCGTCTGCCCGGAGGGCAACTGCTTGGCGTGATCGATGTTCCCGGCCATGAGCGTTTTATCAAGAATATGGTTGCCGGGGCCGGCGGTGTCGATCTGGTGATGCTGCTGGTCGCGGCCGATGAAGGGGTGATGCCCCAGACCCGGGAACATTTCGATGTCTGCCGTCTGCTCGGAGTCGAACGGGGCCTGGTGGTGATCAGCAAATGCGATACGGTCGATGAAGAGTTGATCGAACTGGTTACCGAGGAGATCAAAGATCTTGTCGCGGACAGTTTTCTCGAGGATGCGCCGATAGTTCCGGTTTCGGCCCAGACCGGAGCCGGTATCGATGTTCTGCTCGGAGTTCTGGAAAAATTGGCGGCCGAGGTCCAGGAACGGCCCGATTCCGGTGCTTTTCGTCTGCCGGTGGACCGGGCGTTCGTTATCAAGGGGTTCGGTACCGTGGTCACCGGTACCGTGATCTCCGGTTCTCTGGGCCTGGGCGAGGGAGTGATACTCTCGCCGTCCGGTCTCAGCAGCCGGGTTCGCAGTCTGCAGGCCTACGGCGAGGAACGGGAGAGGGTTTTTGCCGGCGAACGGGCCGCGATCAATCTCCAGGGACTGGAGAAATCGGAGATCGAAAGAGGTGAGGTTCTGGCTCGGCCCGATACCGTGATTCCCGTTTCGATGTTCGACCTCCATTATACCCATTTGGCTTCGGCCAGTTCGCCGCTGCCGGCTCGCAGCAAGATGCTGATCCACAGTGGTACCGCTGCCCTGATGGGGACGGTCGTGGTTCTCAATGGTATGGAGTTGGAGCCGGGAAACAGCGCCTTTGTTCAGGTGCGACTCGAAAAGCCTGCGGTCGTGGTTTACGGCGACCGGGTGGTGTTACGTAGTTTCGCCAGGCGGGAAACCGTCGGCGGCGGTCGGGTGATCAACCCCTGTCCGGCCAAGCACCGTTTCAAAGAGTACCCGTTGCTGGAACCGGATTTGAAGCGATTGGCTGAGGGGGACCCTTCCGCCGTAGTTACCATCCTGGTCAAGCAGAGCGGTTTTCAGGGAATGCCGCTGGCCGAGCTCAAGGCTTATCTCAATTTCTCCGAAAAAGCTCTCAACAAGGTCGTGACCGATCTTCTCGCTCGGCGGGAACTGGTCCGTTTCGATAATGAACGCCAGTTATTTATCGCCGGCGACACTTTCGAGGCCCTGGCCGCCAAGGTCATCGGCCTGGTGTTGGATTACCATCGCCGGGAGCCTTTGCGGGAAGGGATGGCCAAGGAGGAGGTGCGTTCCCGGCTCGAGTTGTCGGCTCCACTCTTCCACGCTCTCTTGCAGAGACTGGTGAAGGGCGGCAAACTGGTGGTCGATCGGGATCTGGTCCGGACTCCGGACCACCGGGTCCGGCTGGCGGTCGATGTCGATAAACTCAAAGCCCGCCTGGTGGAGCTTTATCAGGCGGCCGGGCTGAATTTCCCCGACTACGGTGCTTTGCCGGAGAAGCTCGAGGCCGAAGAGGAGGATATCAAGCCTTTACTGGTGATGCTGGTCAAGGAGGGTAAACTGCTCAAGGTCAGAGATGGGATCTACATAACCCCGGAGCATTATGAAAAAATGCGGTCCGAAGTGGTCGATTTCATTCGCGAGAAGGGATCGATGACGACTCAGGAATTCAAAGCCCGGATCGGCTTGAGCCGCAAATACATCATTCCGCTGTTCGAATACCTCGATCAGCGCAAAGTCACGGCCCGGAAAGGGGAGGCCCGTATCCTGTTGCAGGGCTGAAGTCGTACCTGTCTGTCAGAAAACCCGGTATTCGATCGTCCGCTTCGGTGATGCGACGGCGGCCTGGTCTGCCGTTACCTTTCCGGAAACTACCCGCCTTTAGAAATTCGCTTCCAGTTTTTCCAGTTTTTTATGCAGTTGATGGTTTTCGATGGTGGTCGCTGCCAGTTTGGAAATAGTGTTTAAGGTGTCGATTTTCTGTTCGTCAATACCCATGTTCTGGTCGATGTTGACCACGTTCAGCAGACCGTAATGATTGTAGGGGGTGTAGAGGGGAAACGAGATGATCGAATTGACCTGGTGCTGCTGATCCTTTAATTTCAACTGGCGATTGTGCTTGATGTCAAGGTCGATGAATACCTCTTTGCTCCGGCTGATTTTTTCCAGGTAGGGGGTTTGATCCTTTTCGAAATAGATCGATCTCAGGCACTCGTCGTTCAACCCCCACTCGATCTCGGTTGTCAGCTGGTTCTCATCGTTGACCAGCAGGATGGAGCCGACCTCGGCGTGCATGATCTTCAAGGCCATGCCCATCAGAACCGCCAGGATCGGTTCCAGGTTACGGCTGCCGACCATATTGCCCATCTCGTTGACCAGGTCGAGTTGGGCCGCCTGCTCCTCCTTGAGGTGGCGCATTTCGCAGTAGATGGTGGTGCGGATCAGGGCGCTGGTGAAGTGACGCAGCAGGAAGGTGATCATGATGGAATTATCTTCCATCTGTTCCGGGAATTCATGAATAACGATAGCGGCCGCGGTCTCGTTTTCGTGCGTCAGTCTGTGGGCCCAGTAAAGTTCGAAATTGCGACCGAACCAGACCATGGAGGCGGGAAAGATGAGCGGTTCCTGGTCGAAAAGGCCGACAAACGGAGCTTCGTCTTCCCGGTAGATGATCTCATCCCAGCTGGTGGCCTCGATGATGGTGGAGTAGTCGAGACTGTAATAGCCGGTATCGTTGTTGAAAAGGAAACAGGAAAATTTGTTGATATCGAAAATCTTGCTTAAATATTCCCCGAGTGCGGCATAAAGCTCTTCCATTTCCATGGCCAGATGAATCGCCAGGATAGCTTGAACCATATCTGCTTGTAACGGAATCACCGGAAAATACCCCTTACTCTAAAGATTATCCAACATGGTCGCCACATCATCGGCCAGCTGGCGAATCTCCTCTTCGTTTTCCTGCGGCCACTCGGGAGAGAGGCCGAGACGTTCGAGGTGGCGAATGAGCGGGTCGTCATCGGAGACGGTTTTCGCTTCTTCCAGAGCAAAGCCGAATTGGTTGCTGATGGCGTCGGCCACGGCCACGCAAATTGTCTCCCTGGGCACATAGGTGCTCTCTTCCGGGGTATGGTGATACCAGACGGTTTCCACCAGGTTGCGGGGCAGTTTCCATTTTTCCAGGAGGATGCGGCCGATATCGCCATGGGAAAAACCGAGCAGTTCCTTCTCGATCAGGGAGAGCTCCTGGCCGGCGGCTGCGAGCCGGGCGAAATTCTCGGTCTGCTGGCCGGCGAAAGGTCCCAGGATCAATTTGCCGATATCATGCAAAAGGCCGGAAACGTAGCAGTTCTCAATCCCTTCGCTGGTAAGATGGGTTTCGATGGCAATCCTCCGGGAGAGGCTGGCGACGATATTGGAATGGAGCCAGAGCCCCTCTTTCTTGTAGCCATAAGCCGGCAGGCTGCGTTTGAACAGGGAGGAAGTCGAAGCTCCCAGGACCAGGCTGCGGATAGTGTTGTAACCCAGGTAGACGACCGCTTCGCTGATCGTCGAAATCTTGCGGGAGAGCGAGTAGTAGGCGGAATTGGCCATGCGCAGCATGCGGGCGGTCAGGGCTTGGTCCTGGGCGATGATCTTTTCGAAATCGGTGGCGTCGGATTTCTCGCTGTTGACCAGTTCCATGACCTTATAGACAATCGTCGGCAGCGAGGGGACCTCCTCGATCTTCTGCATGATCTGGCTTTTTAGGCGTTCGTTGTTGATCGCCGAAAGGGAGAGCTTTTTCTGGCCGGCCGATTTGACCTGGGAAGCCGGTTGCGGTTTGCGGCTGCGGTCGTCCTTGAGATCGTGGATGTTGAGGGCCACCTTGATCTGTTTGACCAGGGCCGACTTGTCAAAGGGCTTGCCGATAAAACCACTGGCTCCCAGCTTGCGGGCGCGAATTATATTTTCCCTGGAGACATGACTGGTGGCGATGATGACCGGAATACGCTGTAGCCCAGGGTCCGATTTTATATGTTCCAGAACAATAAAATCATCGTATCCCTGGATAAAGGCCTCGCTGATGATCAGTCGGGGGGGAGCCTGCATCAGCGAAGTAATGAGTTCGGCCAGGGAGTGGATAATCTTGGTTTCCAGACCGATTGCTTTTACCACCTTGGCGATCTCAGTCGCTGATTCCGATTGGGGGTCGAATATATAGGCCAGCATTATCCTAATAATTCCAGTTCAGGGTTAGCGGCTTGAAAATATGATGCAAGCGTTCAGCCGGTTCTTAGGAGAGAACCGGGATGTGAGAGGCCGGTCTTGATAATATGGTAGCGTAGCGGGATTTGTGGAACCGGTCGCATTCCGTCAGTCGAAAAGGCGCATTCGATTGGACTGCTACGGAATAGTTAACGAATGTATCAGCAGTAAGTCTAAATTGCAACTCTTTTACCTGATAATTTTTACCTGCTGGGGTACAATCATTTGCGAAACATAAGTGGTTTCACCGGGAATAACATTTGAAAAGTTATGGTTATTTTGTTGACTTCGGCCTGATTTTGGGGTAGATTGTCTACAATATTAACCCGTCACGCCTGGCCCCGGACGGGGGCGCAGGCCGCGAACCAGATATGGTACATTTTCAGGAGGTGTAATCATGGCAGTAACGTATCCCGCAATCGGCAAGAAGGTTATCGCTAAAGTCATCGAAACCAGTGGTGATTGTTCCATCGGAATGCAGGTGGGAGACGAGTTCGAACTCGGTATCCATCAATGCGGCGATTTTTGCGGCTATTTCTACCACAATATTTTTCAGTGGGTGAATGTCCTCCAGTTTGACGGTACGTTTCCGCTTTTCCCGGACAAAGACGTGATGGTGTGGGAGTGTCCCAATGCCAAGAACCGGGTCAAGGTCGAACTGCGGCGGGAGGAGCGCTGATTTCCGGATTCCCGTAGATCGCATTGTAACGAGTTGAGGATCACTGCGGACAAAAAAACAGCCGCTTCCGGATTGGACCGGAAGCGGCTGTTGCTTTTCTGCTGGTGGCGGTGCAGGGATTTGAACCCCGGACACTACGGATATGAGCCGTATGCTCTAACCACCTGAGCTACACCGCCGTTTTTCTCTGCTTGAGAGGGCGCCCTTTTAATGTTTTTTTTTCTCTTTGTCAATCAATTTCAACTCCCCGGGGTAAAAAAATATGGAGCAGATCGCAATGGCTGGAATATCTTCCGGCCGTGGTTATTTTTAATTGACAAGGGCGAGTAAATAATATAACAGTGTCCCGGCAACGCTTGACAGGTAAACTGCCATGTGTTTTTTTTGGTTTTAGTTTAACAGTTAACGTAAGGTGGTTTTTGCAAGGGGAAGGGAAGTCTGATGGCGCTCAATTTTGATTTGACGGAAGAGCAGGAGATCCTGCGTAAAAGTGTACGGGGGTTTGCTGAGAAAGAGATCGCTCCGGTGGCTCAGGAACTCGATAGGAATGAGGAATTTTCTCTGGAACTGACCCGTAAGATGGGTGATCTGGGTCTGTTCGGAATGTTCGTTTCACCCGAGTACGGCGGTTCCGGTCTCGATTACGTATCCTATATCATAGCCGTGGAAGAGATCGCCCGGGTCGATGGTTCCCAGGCGGCGACGGTGGCTGCCGGCAACTCGCTGGGGATCGGTCCGATCTATTACTATGGTAACGAAGAGCAGAAGAAGGAGTGGTTGCCGAGACTCTGTACCGGTGAGATTCTGGCCGGTTTCGGTCTGACTGAACCCAACGCCGGTTCCGATGCCGGCAACTCCAAAACCAATGCCGTGCTGGACGGTGACGAGTGGGTGATCAACGGGTCCAAGATCTTCATCACCAACGCTTCGGCTCCCAACACCGGAGTCGTGATCGTGCAGGCGGTTACCGGCAGGCGTCCCGATGGCCGGCCCGAAATGAGCTGTATCCTGGTCCCGGCCGGGACCCCGGGGATGGAGTGTCGTCCGATGCACGGCAAGATGATGTGGCGGGCCTCCAATACCACTGAAATCTATTTTTCCGATTGCCGGGTGCCGGCTAAAAATCTGCTGGGCAAAAGAGGGGCTGGTTTTCATCAGATGCTGGCAACACTTGACGGCGGCCGCCTGAGCATCGGAGCCATGGGACTGGGTGGCGCCCAGGGGGCTTACGAGAAGGCGTTGCGTTACGCCCAGGAGCGTATCCAGTTCAGTCGACCGCTGTTTGATTTTCAGGTCATTCAGTTCAAGCTCGCTGATATGGCGATGGAAATCGAGCTGGCCCGCAACCTTCTCTACAAGGCCTGCTGGCTGCGCAGCAACAACCGGCCGTTCTCGAAAGAGGCGGCGATGGGCAAGCTCTACTGCTCCGAGGTCATGGGGCGGGTCGTGGATCAGGCGGTCCAGATCCATGGCGGCTACGGGCTTATGCAGGAGTATGACGTCGAACGTTTTTATCGCGACCAGAAACTGCTCGAGATCGGTGAGGGAACATCAGAGGTGCAAAGGCTGGTTATCGCCCGTTCGCTGGTCTGACCAGAGGTAGAAATTGTCCGGAACCTATGGAAACCTGCCGGAAGCCGTACGCATCGTTGAGGTCGCGCCCCGGGATGGTTGGCAGAATCTGGGCGAGTTCATACCCACTGCGACCAAGGTCGAACTGGTGAGTGAACTTGCCGCCTGCGGTTTTGCTGAAATCGAGGTGAGTTCGTTTGTCAATCCCCGGGCGATTCCGCAACTGGCCGATGCCGCTCAGGTGCTGGCCGGCCTGGAAACGCCCGCTGAATTGATCCGGTCCGTGTTGGTTCCCAATCGTCGAGGCCTGGTGGCGGCTCTGGAAAGCCCGGTGGACAAGCTGGTGTTCTTTATCTCGGCCAGCGATACCCATAACCATAAGAATCTGGGTTGTTCCCAGGCTGATACCCTGGTCGAAATTGAGGCCATGCAGGCTCTGGTCCCGGAAGATCGGGCCCGCCGGGTGTCGGTTTCCAATGTTTTCGGGTGTCCCTATGAAGGAGAGATCGCATATGATGCGGTCAGCCGTCTGGTGGCCGCACTGGTGCAGACCGGTCTTTCCGAGATCACGCTTTGCGATACCTTGGGAGTCGCGGTTCCCGATCAGGTCTACCTTTTCTGCGCTTCTTTGCAGGAGCAGTTTCCCGAGGTTGATTTCGGTCTCCATCTGCATGACAGCTGCGGTCGGGCCCTGGCCTGCGTGATGGCTGGACTGCAGGCCGGGATAACCCGTTACGACAGCGCCGCGGGCGGTTTGGGAGGGTGCCCATTCGCTCCCGGCGCGGCCGGCAATCTGGCAACTGAGGATCTGGTTTCCTGCCTGGAGCGAATGGGTATCGCAACCGGTGTAGACCCGGAAAAACTCCTTGCCGCGGCCCGTCGTCAGGCCGGAATAGTCCGTGCCGGAAACAGCCATATGCTTGCTTTTACGGCTGGCTGCAGGCAGTAATAGAGTCGATAATCTTTTCAACCCGGTGAAATTGGGCGACGGTTGACTGTCGTCATAGACCGGGGGCTATCAAGTATCTTTAAGGAGAATGATAATGGCCGAAGTGATTTTAACGGAAAATCGGGACGGGGTTCTGATTGTTACTCTCAATCGACCGGAAAGCATGAACTCGTTAAACCGCAAACTGCTTGCCGATCTCAATAAACTGGTCAGCGAGATCAGTGTCGACCGCGCTGTCCGGGTTGTGATCATCACCGGGGCCGGGACGAAGGCCTTCTGTTCCGGGGCCGATCTCAAGGAGCGGGCGACGATGACCCCGCTCGAGGTCAAGCAGTATATCCAGATGATCCGCAATACCTTCACCATGGTGGAGAACCTGCCCCAGCCGGTGATCGCTGCGGTTAACGGTTTCGCCTTCGGTGGCGGTACCGAACTGGCTCTGGCCTCCGATATCCGGATCGCGGCTCCGAACGCGGTCATGGGGCTGACCGAAACCAGTCTCGGGATCATTCCCGGAGCCGGCGGCACTCAGCGCCTGGTCCGGCTGGTGGGTAAGGGCAAGGCCAAGGAGATGATCTTTACGGCCCACCGGGCCAAGGCCGACGAGGCTCTGGCCATCGGCCTGGTCAACAAGGTCGCGCCCGAGGGTGGACTTGTCGACTGCGCCCTGGAGATGGCGGGCCGGATCAAGAAGAACGCTCCCATCGCCCTGGAAATGGCGAAATATGCAATCAACTATGGCTCCGAGGTCGATCTCGGCACCGGTCTGGCAATCGAATCCAACTGCTATGCGGTGACCATTCCGACCAAGGACCGCATCGAAGGCCTGACCGCCTTCCGTGAGAAGCGTCCCCCGGTCTATACCGGGGAGTAACGGCAACCAATCAAAGATTTTCAAGGAGTAGAGAAAGATGACTGACAAATACGACCTGTTTCAGCTTTTCGAGCGCATGCCGAAAAAGGTAACGATCGGCGACATCACCATCCGCGACGGTTTCCAGCATGAAGAGCACTTCATCCCGACCCGGGCCAAGATCTATTACCTGCATGAACTGGCCTTTGCCGGTCTGCGGCGGATGGAGGTCACCAACCTCGGCAATCCCCGGATCATGCCCCAGTTCGAGGACGCCGAGGAACTTCTCAAAGCGGTCCACAGCGATATTTTCAAGAAACGGCTGGCCAAACGCGGCATCAAGCACGAGGATATCGAGTGGACCTGTATCACGATCCGGGAAAGCGCCGTCGATCGGGCCATCGAGCTCAAAAAGAAGGGTTATGGTCCCGACCGTATTCTGATGATGGTATCGACCGACGAACAGCACCACTTCGCCAACTCCGGCACCACCCTGCCGCAGTATTGGAAAGAGGCCGAGCGCTGCATTCAGAAATGCCACGATGCCGGCATCAAGATGTGCGGGACGGTCAGCACTATCTGGGGCAGCCCGATCTCGGGGCCGACGAAGTTTGAAGATGCGGTCGAATTCACCAAACGCTGGCTCAGCATCGGGGCCGACGATATCGAGCATGCCGACCATGACGGCTCGGCGCCGCCGGACAAGGTCTACCGCTATTTCTCGATGATTCTCGACGCGATCCCCAATCCCGATCTTCACGTCGCCCATTTCCATGTCACCCGGGGCTGGGGCTGCGCCAACGTGCTGGCCGCGCTCCAGGCCGGGATCACCCACTATGAAGGCACCATCGGCGGCACCGGCGGCCAGCCCGCCAATTTCGTTGACGGGGTTCCGGGTCTCGGCACCGGTTCCTACTACTATAAGGATCCCAACGTTGTCGGCCTGGTCTGTCTCGAAGACATGCTGGTGATGATGGACGAGATGGGAATCGACACCGGAATCGACATCGACCGGATTCTCGAGATCGGCACGATGATGGAAAAGACCGTCGGCCGCCGGCTGCGTTCCGAGTCGATCCTCAACGGTCGGATTCCCAAAGAGGTCCGTGAAGGGTTCAAACGTCCGGCCCTGCCGAAACTGAAAGAGAAAAATGGCGAAAAGCCGGGTCAGATCATTCCCTCCGATTGGCCGGAAACCGCCACCGTGCCGGAAGAGAGACTCAAGAGATAGCACCTTTTCCTGCCTGAAATAGTTTCGGAAAAATGATGAAAGCCATATGCCGAACCGGGAGATACCGGTTCGGCATATGGCTTTTTGTTTGACAATCGGGTGGAGCGCGCCTAATCTTATCACTGAAGGGGCAGCGTGGCGAGGGCGTCTGAGGAAATGATGGATTCTGTTTCAATCGAGGATTATGTTTTCAGTTTTCCGGCCGTTTCCGGTCTGAAGAAGCTTCCGGAGTCGCTTCCGGTGGGGTCGTGGATCAGCTATCAGCTTTCACTCGAGGTTTTCGAGGCTGTTACCCTGCAGATCGGCCGCCTGGGAAGCTTTACCTTTCGACCCGGCGATTATCTTTACAGTGGAAGTGCGCGTCGGGGTCTGAAAAACCGTATCGACCGTCATTTGCGCCGGAAGAAAAAACTGCGCTGGCACATCGATTATCTGCTGCATTCGCCGGCGGTCGAGATTTACAGGGTGTTGATTTCGACCCGGCCCGAGTGCGAGCTGGTGCAAAAAGGGGGCGGCGTGGTCGTGGTGCCCGGATTCGGTGCCTCCGATTGTCGCTCAGGTTGCGGCAGCCATTTGAGAATGGTGACGGTTCCTGATTGCAAACGTAAGTTGCAGCGGACATTGGCATCCAGCGTGATAGTCGATTGAACCACGGAACGGAGGGATCAAGAATGGTCAGGGTGCTTTCCGTATCACGAAAAGGGTTGCTGATTATGCTGCTGCTGGTGGTTTGCCAGGCTGGCGGCGCTGTTTGGGGCGGGCCGCCGGATGTCGTGCAGCCGGCCGGTACCGGAAAAGGTGATGGCTTTATTGAGAATCGCTCTCTGCTTGCAGCCGCTCCCGTCAGGCGGCGCAAGGTCTTTGAAGACGGATCGCGCCGACACTATGTCGGCCAGGCTGAGACCATTATCAAATACTACCGGTTCAATCCCTATAATAGCCGGACGGAGTTCGTCGAGGAGAAGCATCTTGACAATGCGGTGGAAATATTTACCGGC
>JAADEO010000060.1 GCA_013153415.1 Deltaproteobacteria bacterium | reverse complement strand
CAGACCGGCCCCCTCGGACCACTCCTTGAACTGCAGGGTAACACCACCGACCGCTTCGGCCGCCTTGCCGAGAGAGGCACCCAGCATCTGCAGCTCCTTGTCGGCCCCGGCCGCCATTGCCGTAGCGGTAATCTCGGAGAACAGGAACTTGAGATTGGCGCCCTTGCTCTGGGCCAGTTTGCGGGCCACCAGGTCGAGCGCCTGGATGCCGTTGGTGCCCTCGTAGATACAGGCGATCTTGACATCGCGCAGGTACTGTTCGACCGGGTACTCGGAGCAGTAGCCGTAGCCGCCGTAGATATCGATGGCGTAGGAACAGATCTCGACCCCCTTGTCGGAGGAGAAGGCCTTGCAGACCGGGGTCAGCAACTGGACAATGGCCTGCCAGTTCTTGCGCTCCTGCTCGTCTTCGGAAATCTCGGAACGGTCGAAGGCGTAGGCGACGAAATAGTTGAGCGCCCGCAAGCCCTCGGTGTAGGCCTTCATCCACAACAGGGTGCGGCGGATATCGGGGTGTTCGATGATCGGTACGGCCGGAGCCTCGGGATTGGCGAAATCCCAGATCGCCCGACTCTGGATGCGTTCACGGGCATAATCACGGGCGTGTTCGTAGGCCGCCGAGGCGTGTCCCAACCCCTGCAGGCCGACCTCGAGCCGGGCCTCGTTCATCATGTGGAACATGATCGCCATACCCTGACGTTCTTTTCCGAGAAGTTCGCCGATGCACTCCTCGTTTTCACCGAAGTTCAGCGTGCAGGTGGCCGAACCCTTGATCCCCATCTTGTGCTCGATATTGCCGGTGATGACATCATTGGGCTCGCCCAGGGATCCATCATCGTTGACCCGGATCTTGGGTACGATGAAGATCGAAATGCCGTCGGTGCCGACCGGGTCGCCCTCGATCCGGGCAAGCACGGCATGGATGATGTTGCCGGTCAGGTCGTGGTCGCCGCTCGAGATGAACATCTTGGTGCCGATGATCTTGAAACTGCCGTCAGGCTGGCGGATGGCCCGGGTCTTCAGGGCCCCGACATCGCTGCCGGCCCCGGGTTCGGTCAGGCACATGGTACCGCCATACTCGCCCGAATACATCTTGTACATGTATTTCTGCTTCTGTTCCTCGGTTCCGAATTTCTCGATCAGGGCGGCGGCCCCGCAGGTCAGGCCGGGATACATCATCAACGCGAAGTTGGCGGCGTTGAAATACTCGGCACAGGCCGAAAAGAGGGTCAGCGGCATTCCCTGGCCACCGACTTCGGGGTCGCGGGCGGCACAGTTCCAGCCCGCCTCGACCACCTTCTTGTAAGCATCGTGATAACAGTCCGGCACCTTGACCTTGCCGTTTTCGAAACGGCACTCCTGCTTGTCGCCTTCGGAATAGGTCGGCTCGAGTACATTGACGGCCAGTTTTTCGGCCTCGCCGATCATCATGTTGACATCATCGGCGGTGTACTCGCCGTACTTTTCCGATTTGAAGAGTTTGTCGATCTTCATCTGCTCAAAGAGCAGAAATTTCTGATCCCGGGTGTTAACCAATCCATTTCCCATAATAAGTCTCCTTTGGTTTACAAATAGTTACAATATCTTAATCGACATATATCTATAAAATGACTGAACCCTCACTCATTTAACTGGCAAATTTTTTTATTCAGGCCCGGACCCCGTCAACCAGTAACGCCCGGCCCAGTATATACAGGGTATCGTCGATCCGTTCCTTGACATCGTAGCGCCTACGACTTCTCACCCAGCAGCTGACAACCTCGTCGATACTGCCGAAAATCACCTTGCGGGCTATATTGGGATTGATCCGGGGATCGATAATCTCCTCTTCCTGACCCTCGACCACGAAGCTCTCGATCAGGCGGTAGAAGCCGCGCAACGGACTGGCGATACCACGGCGAATCTTCTCACTCGACTGGCGCAGCTGGATCTGGAAGAAATTGGCCATCACCGGATTGTCACCCAGCACCGTAATATGGAACCGCACCAGCTTTTCGATCTTCTTCCAGGCGTTATCGCAGTCGCGCGTCTGTTTCTCGATCTCGCTGATCATCAGGTTGATTTTCTCCTGGAAAACCGAGATCAGCACCTCCTCCTTGTTGGCGAAGTAGAGATAGATGGTACCGTCGGCGACATTGGCTTTACGGGCGATCCGGGAAACCGGACAGTCATGGTAGCCATATTCGGAAAAAGCTTCCAGGGCGGCCTCGATGATCGCCTGATACTTGGCCCGCTTTTTGGGATCATCGGGAATTCCCCGGGATTCACGGGTTTCACTCTCCCCTTTTTCCGATCCGGATCGATTATTCTTCATAGAGAGCATCGAGCTCCTTCTGGAATTTGGCGGTAACGATCTTGCGCTTGAGTTTCAGGGTCGGAGTGACTTCGTTCTTGTCCATGCTGAACTCGCTGCGCATCAGAACGAACTTCTTGATCCGCTCGTAATTAGGGATTTCATGCTCGTCCTGGACCTTCTCTATCCGCCGACCGATCATCGCTCTGATCTCGGGATTTTCAAGCAGACCGCCGATATCGACGAAAAGGATGTCATTTTTCAGGGCGTACTCCTCGACCTTCTCGAAATCGGGCACGATCAGGGCCGAGATGAACTTCTTGCGGTCGCCGTAGAGCATCACCTCGGTGATGTATTTATCCATCTTGAGGAGATTCTCGAGATGCTGCGGAGCAATATTTTTGCCCCCGGCGGTAACGATCAGATCCTTCTTGCGGTCGGTGATTTTCAAATAGTTTTCATCGTCGAGTTCACCGATATCACCGGTATAGAACCAGCCGTCAACAAAAGCTTCGCGGGTCGCTTCCGGATTCTTGTAGTAGCCCAGGGCGATGTTGGGTCCCTTGGCCATGATCTCGCCATCCTCGGCAATCTTGACCTCCACCCCCTCGAGAACCGGTCCCACGGTACCGAATTTGAGGTGACCGGGATAGTTGACCGCCAGTACCGGCGCGGTCTCGGTCAAACCGTAACCTTCATAAATGGGATAGCCGGTACCATAGAAGAATTCGGCTACTTTCTGAGGCAGCGGCGCCCCGCCGGAGATGAAAAACCGCAGACGCCCGCCGAGCTTTTCCCCCAGTTTACTGAAAACCAGCTTGTGGGCCAGG
>JAADEO010000123.1 GCA_013153415.1 Deltaproteobacteria bacterium | reverse complement strand
ACCGAATTCACGATCTATCTTCCGGCTCTGGGACGCCTGCCGGAACGGTCGCGGGTGAAATCCCTTAAACCCCGGTCGGCCGGTTCCGCCCGGCGCATTCTGGTTATGGATGACGAGGATGTCGTGCGTGAAATTCTTCGGGAAACCTTGACCTCTTACGGTTACGAGGTGACCCTGGTCAAGGATGGCCGCGAGGCTCTGGCCGAATACAAGAAGGCCCGGTATGATCTGGTGATAACCGACCTGACCATTCCCGGCGGACTGGGCGGACGGGAGACCATCCAGTTGCTCAAGGCGTATGATCCGGATGTCAAAGCGGTGGTTTCGAGCGGTTACGCCAACAACCCGGTGATGGCCGACTATGAAAAATACGGGTTTTGCGGATGTCTGGACAAGCCCTATATAATCGACGACCTGTTGCGGTTGATCGACAGCCTGGTCAATGGGGGATAGATTTACTTTTCGCATTCTGCCCGTTAGCCGACGTGACGCATCTCCTGGAAACGACCGGTTTTTCGTTTCGGTGTTCCATGAAATCAACCGGATGCCCTTGATGCCGGGAAAACTGCTAAGTAGTTTCTCCGGTTTTGGGTTGACATCGGGCGGGAGTGGTTATATAAGCGTTTCCTAATGCAACTGTATCTATGGTTCCCCAGCCTCTTGGCTTCCACTGAAAAGTCTTTTTCGCGGAGTGGCCGGAGTTAAAAGGGAATGCCGTGAGAATCGGCAGCGGGCCCGCCGCTGTAACCGGTTACGAAAACCGCATTTTTCCACTGTACGTTGGCATTGGTATGGGAAGGAGCGGCAAGTAGGTTTGAGCCGGAAGCCAGAAGACCTGCTCGGGAACCTTGTAAAGCGAGTGGCGGACGCCGGTGGAACGGCGCCTTGGCCGTGAATGCTCGCTTTCGGTCTTCGTGATTAAATCAGGGAAATCCCGGAGAGCTTGTTATAGAGCTTTCCGGGATTTTTTTTTGAGGGATGGTTTCAAAAAAGTGGCAAAAGGAAACAGACGAGTACTGTTCTGTCTCGGTATGGTGATGGGCTGGTTGTTTGGTCTGGTCTTTTGTGGCTGGGCCCAGGATCCGCCACTGGTACTTGATGACATGGTGGTTGAATCCTCCGGCATGGCCGATGATTTTCGTACCGGTGATGTCGATCCCACCCAGTTGACCTCGTTCTCCACGGTCATCGACCTCGAGGATATCGATCCCGGGATCACCAGTCTCGGGGAGTTGCTGGCCAAAGAGGTCGGAGTCCAGGTTCGCGGCATGGGCGGGCTCGGCGGCTACTCCTCGGTTTCCCTGCGCGGGGCTACCGGCGACCAGGTTTTCGTCTACCTCGATGGAGTTCTGATGAATGATGCTTCCGGGGGCGGGGTCGATCTTTCGATGGTGCCGCTCCACGACATTGCCGCGATCGAGATCTACCGGGGCATCTCGCCGGTCAATTTCGCCCGGGCCGGGCTCGGCGGAGTCATCAATATTCGTACCCGGCGCAGTCGTTCCGGTACCGGGGGCAGCGTCGGTCTGGGCCTGGGCTCTTTCGGAACCCGGCGGGTTTCCGCTTCTCTCAACCAGCGGACCGAAAACCGGTTCGATCTCATGGCTATGGGGGAGTACCTGGACAGTGATAACGATTTCAAGTTCTGGAACGATAACGGGACCGAGTGGAACCCGGATGATGATCGCAAGGAGAAACGTCACAACAACGAGTTTTTTCGGCGCAGTCTGATACTTAAAGGGGGCCATGATTTCAGTGATGATCTCCGTTTCGAGCTTTCGGAACAGTATCTCAATCAGGACCGTCGCATTCCGACCTGGAACAACTATTCGAAGGCCGATAGCCACCTGACCACCGAGCGTCATCAGGTGACAGCCAATTTCCAGGCCGACAACCGTGGCCCCTGGCATCTCAACCTTTCCGGTCTGGCCTTTTACAATTGGAAAAAGGAGATCTACAGCGATCTTTCCGGCAGTATCGGTCTCGGTCGCCAGCACGACCGTTACAAAACCGAAAAATATGGCGGCTCCCTGTTTTGCGAGTTGCCGACGGATTTTCAGGTTGTAAGCCTCAACTGCGAGGTCGGGCGGGAGAATTTCAAGACCGTCGATCTGCTCTATCACCGGTCCCGGGGAAAAAGCCGCCGCAATTATGTTTCAGCCGCCGTCCAGGACAGCATCTATCTTTTCGACCGGCGCCTGCTGCTGACCCCGGCGGCTCATTACCAGTGGTATGATGACAAGCTCGACAGCGCCACCAGCAGTTACGGAGTGGCGATTCCGGGTCAGAGCCGCAAGCATGACAATCTGAGTCCCAGTCTGGGCCTGCGCCTTGATCTCTGGGGTCCTTTCCAGTTACGGGCCAATGCCGCCGCCTACTACCGCGAGCCCTCTTTTTACGAGCTTTTCGGTGATCGTGGTCTGATGGTCGGCAATCCTGATCTCAAAGCCGAGAAAGGACAGAACTATGATTTCGGCCTACTCTGCAACTGGGCTGCTCCCTGGGGCTGGCTCAGCCATGTCGAACTCGAGGGGACCGTTTTCTACAGCAAGATCAAAAATCTGATTACCCAGATCTACGATGCCCGGGGCGTCGGTCGCTCGGAGAATATCGCCCGGGCCCGGATCGGCGGCTTCGAGGGTCGTTTCGTGGTCGATCTCGGCCCCTACCTGACCCTTTCCGGCAACGGTACCTGGCAGAACACCACCGATCGGGGGGGGATTGCTTCCTTTCGTAACCAGAATCTGCCGGGTCGTTGGCAGCGCAGCTTTCTCGGCCGGATCGAGGGCCATGTCGAAGGTTTTCGCGCCTATCTTGAGTACCAGTTGAACCAGGACATGTATTACGATTCGGCCAACCTGCTGCCGGCTGACAGCAAACGGTTGCTCAATCTCGGTTTTTCCTGGACCGAACCGTTGCCGGTTGGTGAGCTGACGCTCGATTTCACGGTCCGCAATCTCAATGGTGATATCTACGAGGATTTCAACGGCTACCCGATGCCGAAGCAGGAGTACTTCACCAACCTGTCATACCGTTTCTAGCGGTCTCGTTTGGATCCATAATAACCTGCAACCTGAACAGAAGGAGGGAAAAATGACTTTGAAAACCAGAGCGCTTCACTATCTATACGGCCTGATCG
>JAADEO010000082.1 GCA_013153415.1 Deltaproteobacteria bacterium | reverse complement strand
CGATAGCGAGTTCGATCTGACCCTGCCAGTCGAGGTTCTTGCGTTTCTCGGCCATGCGCCGGTCCCAGTCCAGGGCGCCGGGCAAACCCCGGGCGATATCCCCGGCGTGGGCCGCGATCAGAGAAGCGACCACTCCCTCCCGGACATCCTCGACAGTCGGCAGACAGAGATGTTCGGCCGGGGTCACGTAACAGAGGAAATCGGCCCCGGCAGCCGCAGCTATGGCCCCGCCGATGGCGGCGGTGATATGGTCGTAGCCGGGAGCGACATCGGTGACCAGCGGCCCCAGAACATAGAACGGCGCCCCCTTGCAGAGGGTTTTCTGGAGCTGCATGTTGGTTTCGATCTGGTTCAGGGGCACATGACCGGGGCCCTCGATCATCACCTGGACCCCGGCTTCGCGGGCCCGGTCGGTCAGTTCTCCGAGAAAAATCAGTTCCTGGAGCTGGGGCCGGTCAGAGGCATCAGCCAGGCAACCGGGCCTCAGACCGTCACCGAGACTCAGGGTAACATCGTGTTCGCGGGCGATCTCGAGCAGACGGTCGTAATATTCGTAGAAGGGGTTCTCTTTTTCGTTGTAAACCATCCACTCGACCATGAAAGCCCCGCCCCGGCTGACGACATCGGTCACCCGGCCGCACTCCTTGAGACTCTCCAGGGTGCGCAGGTTGACGCCGCAGTGGATGGTCATGAAATCAACCCCGAGCTTGGCCTGACGTTCGATCACCGAGAACATCTCGTCGACCGTGACATCCCCGAAGAAACCGTGCCGGGCAACACCTTCCTGGGCTACGCGGTAGATCGGCACGGTGCCGAGCGGCACCGGACAGTTCTGCAGGATGGCGCTCATAACCTCATCGAGATCGCCACCGGTACTGAGATCCATGACCGCGTGGGCCCCGCAATCGACCGCGACCTTGAGCTTTTTGAGCTCGTTCTCAAGGTCCGAGGCATCCGACGAGGTCCCGATATTGGCGTTGATTTTGACCGCCAGACCCGCACCGATACCGTAAGCGGTAAGTCCCCGGTGATTGCGGTTGGCGGGAATAGCGATGGTGCCCGCGGCGACTCCGTTCAGCAGATCGGTCGCTGAAATCGTCTCCCGGGCCAAAACCTGTTCCATCTCCGGGGTTATCTCTCCCCGGCGAGCGGCAAGCATCTGGGTCATATAATCGATACCTGAGAAAAAACCTTTCTACTGGCGGGCCAGCAATTTATTCAACCGAGCGGTTTGCGAAGCGGGATGATCGGCAGCCAGTACCGCCCGAATGACGGCCACCGCCGGTACCCGGCTGCGACTGACAACCGTTTCCAGATTGTTTTCATCAAGACCGCCGATGGCGACCACCGGCCGGCTCACCCGAGCCAGCATCTCCACCAGCCCATCGATCCCGACCGTGGGGTCGGGATTGGCCTTGCTCGGAGTGGTGAATATCGGCCCGAAGCCGAGGTAATCGGCTCCTTCGGCATCAGCCTTGAGAGCCTGCTCCAAAGAGTGGGTCGAGCGGCCGATCACCATGCCGGGACCAACCAGGCGGCGGGCCTCGGCCAGGGGCAGATCATCCTGCCCCAAATGGAGTCCGTCGGCTTCGACCAGCAGGGCGATATCGGGCCGGTCGTTAACCACGAACGGGGTTTCGAAACGGCGGCAAAGCTCCCTGATCTTCCGGGCTTTCCGGAGAAAATCCCGGTCGCTGCCGCTTTTGCAGCGCCATTGGAGGATATCGACCCCGACCTTCAGCACCTCTTCAAGATCGGCAAGAAGATCATAACCGGAATAGAATTTCTCATCAACGACGAGATAGAAAGCGGTCCGTTTCCGACCGGAAGCATCCTCATCCAGGGCGAACCACTCGCGGACCTTCCGCCGGCGCCCCCCCAGAAGCCGGGCTTCGAGCTCATACAACTCAAACCGCAGGCTCTTGACCCGGAACGAGAAATCGGCAACATCCGGCAACAGCTTTCCGACCTCTTCCAGGGTCCGGGCGGCTTCCTGAGCCCGTTTACAGTTGGCTTTCAGCAGGGCGGGCCAGTCCCGACGCGTGGCTTCGCTGGCGGTAAAACTGCGACTGCCGACATCAGACGCCGCCCGGCGGCCGGCCAGGCAACGGGAGTGCAGATCACCGGTTTCGACCAGAGACTGGAGCCGGTGACGCAGTTCCTTGAGGTTTAAGGCTTCAGGATCGTCACAGACCAGGCGGCAGTAATCCTCCAGAACCCGCAGGGCCTCGCGCAAACGGTTGAGATTGGCATCCAGGACCCGAAAAACCCGATCCCGGTCCGGCGCCGCTGCGACTGGCGACCGGTCGTCCGACTCAGACCGCACTTTCCGGCTCTTTGGCCGGGGTGGCAGCGCTGTTTTCGGCTGCGGCCCCGGGAGTTTCGCCGACCAGCAGGGCGGCCTCTTCGGCTTCGGCTGCAGCTTCGGCCAAGCGTTCCTTGATCAGAGCCTCATCCTCCTCGCTCATCCCGACCTTGACATTGCGGTAGCAACGCTGGCCGGAACCGGCCGGAATCAGGCGGCCCATGATGACATTCTCTTTAAGGCCGAGCAGCTTGTCGACCTTGCCGGCGACGCTGGCCTGGGTCAGGACCTTGGTGGTCTCCTGGAAGGAAGCGGCCGAGATGAAGCTTTCGGTACTCAGCGAGGCTTTGGTAATCCCTAAAAAGAGCGGTTCACCGACCGCCGGCTGCAGACCTTCGGCCGCAACCCGCTGGTTCTCTTCCTCGAAGATATGTTTTTCGACACTCTCATCGACCAGAAAAACGGTATCACCGGCATCAACCACCCGGATCCGCCGCAACATCTGGCGGACGATGACCTCGATGTGCTTGTCGTTGATGCCGACGCCCTGGAGACGGTAGACCTCCTGGACTTCGTTGACGATATACTTGGCCAGCTCCTTGACCCCGAGTATCCGCAGGATGTCGTGGGGATCGACGGGACCGTCGACCAAGGGTTCGCCGGCCACCACCATGTCGCCCTCGTGGACGATCAGGTATTTGCCTTTCGGAATCAGGTGTTCGATCGGTTCGCCGATCTCGGGCGTGATGATGACCTTCTGCTTGCCCTTGCTCATCTTGCCCAGGGAAACAATACCGTTGATCTCGGCGATAACCGCGGGATCCTTGGGTTTGCGGGCTTCGAATAGCTCCTGGACCCGGGGCAGACCACCGGTGATATCCTTGGTCTTGGTCGTATCTCTGGGTTTGGTGGCGATGATGTCACCGGCCTGGACCTCGTCCCCGTCGGCGACCATGATATGGACCCCGGGGGTGAAATAGTAACGGGCATCACCGCGGCCGCTGACCTTGATGGTCCGGTTCTTCTCATCCTTGATCGAAAGCCGGGGCCTGAGATCGGAATTCCGCGATTCGATGACAACTTTACGCGACATTCCGGTCAACTGGTCGACCTGTTCGGTAACCGTCACCCCTTCGATCAGATCGCCGTACTTGACCCGGCCGCTGACCGCTGAGATCGTCGGGATCGAGAAGGGATCCCACTCGGCCAGAAGCTGGCCGGGTTTGATCTCGTCACCCTCGGCGACATGGAGAATGGCCCCAAAAACCACTTTGTTGCGCTCTTTTACCGTGCCGTCCTGGTCGACCACGGCGATTTCACCGTTACGGTTCATGGCCACCAGCTTGCCATCGCGGTTGCGGACCGTATCGAGCTTGATAAACTGGACCTTGCCGCCGAGCTTGGCCTCAAGCGAGGACTGCTCGACCGCGCTCGAGGCGGTACCGCCGATGTGGAAGGTCCGCATCGTCAGCTGGGTGCCGGGTTCGCCGATCGATTGGGCGGCGATGACCCCGACCGATTCACCGATGTTGACGAGCCGCCCCCGGGCCAGGTCGCGCCCGTAGCAGTAGGCGCAGATGCCCTGTTTCGACTGGCAGGTCAACACCGAACGGATCAGGACCCGATCAATACCGCAGGCATCGATTCTTTCGGCCAGCTCCTCGGTGATCTCCTGATCGGCTTCGACAATAATCTCGCCGGTCAGAGGATCGATGACATCATCCTGGGCGACGCGGCCCAGAACCCGGGACGCAACATTTTCGATCACCTCGCCGCCCTCGGTCAGAGCGGTGACATAGATACCATCGAGGGTGCCGCAATCGATTTCGCTGACCACCGCATCCTGGGCGACGTCGACCAGGCGCCGGGTCAGATAACCGGAGTTCGCGGTTTTCAGAGCGGTATCGGCCAACCCCTTGCGGGCCCCATGGGTGGAGACGAAGTACTGGAGAACATTGAGGCCTTCACGGAAGTTGGCGATAATCGGGTTCTCGATGATCTCGCCCGAAGGCTTGGCCATCAGGCCGCGCATCCCGGCCAGCTGGCGAATCTGCTGCTGGGAACCACGGGCCCCGGAATCGGCCATCATGTAGACCGAGTTGAAGGACTTGATCTCCTTCTCCTCGCCGTTTTCGTCTCTGATGATCTCTTTACTGATGGTCTTCATCATCTCGCCGGCCACCAGGTCGGTGGTTTTCGACCAGATGTCGACAAGCTTGTTGTAGCGTTCGCCCGAGGTGATCAGGCCCTGGTTGATCTGCATCTCGATCTCCCGGACCTTTTCGTAGGCCTCTTCGATAAGCGCGTTCTTGGCCTCGGGGATCTCGAGATCGTCGATCCCGATCGAGATCGAGGCCTGGGTCGCGAACTTGTAACCCATATCCTTGATCCGGTCGGCGAAAATCACCGATTTCTTGTCTCCTGCCACCAGGTAGATCTTCTCGAATAACCGGGAAATGGTTTTCTTGGTCAGGGTCTCGTTGTAGGTCGAAAACGGGATCTCTTCCGGCACGATCTCGGACAGCAGGATGCGGCCGACCGTGGTTTCGACCAGCTCGCCATCCATCATCACCTTGATCACGGCCTGGAGATCGACGGTGCCGGCATCATAGGCCATCCGCACCTCGTCGGGCGAACTGAAGAGCCGGCCCGCGCCCTTGGCCAGGGGCCGATCCCGGGTCAGCCAGTAGATCCCGAGAACGATATCCTGGGTCGGGATGATAACCGGCTGGCCGTTGGCCGGGGAGAGGATATTGTTGGTCGACATCATCAGAACCCGGGCCTCGGTCTGGGCCTCGATGGTCAGCGGCACATGGACCGCCATCTGGTCGCCATCGAAGTCGGCGTTATAGGCGCTGCAGACCAGCGGGTGGAGACGGATCGCCTTGCCTTCGGTCAGCACCGGTTCGAAGGCCTGGATACCCAGACGGTGCAGGGTCGGAGCCCGGTTCAAAAGCACCGGGTGTTCGGTGATGACCTCTTCGAGCAGATCCCAGACCTCGGACTTCTCCTGCTCGACCATCTTCTTGGCGCTCTTGATCGTGGTCACGTGGCCACGCTCCAAGAGTTTGTTGTAGATAAAAGGTTTGAACAGTTCCAGAGCCATCTTTTTGGGCAGACCACACTGGTGCAGGCGCAACTCGGGACCGACGACGATAACCGAACGCCCCGAATAGTCGACCCGTTTACCGAGCAGGTTCTGACGGAAACGGCCCTGCTTGCCCTTGAGCATGTCGCTCAATGATTTGAGCGGCCGTTTGTTGGCTCCGCTGATGGCCCGGCCCCGGCGACCATTGTCGAAAAGCGCGTCGACCGACTCCTGGAGCATCCGTTTTTCATTGCAGATGATGATCCCGGGGGCCTTGAGCTCGATCAGACGTTTGAGCCGGTTGTTGCGGTTGATGACCCGGCGGTAGAGATCGTTGAGATCGGAGGTCGCGAAACGGCCGCCGTCGAGCGGCACCAGAGGTCTCAGATCGGGCGGCAATACCGGGATGACATCCATGATCATCCACTCCGGCCGGTTGCCCGACTTGCGAAAATCATCGATCACCTTGAGACGCTTGGCGATCTTCTTCTTCTTGGCTTCGGAACCGGTCTCGGCCATCTCCTGGCGCAATCTGACCCGTTCGGCCTCGAGATCGATCTTTTCCAGCATCTCTTTGACCGCCTCGGCCCCGATCCCGCAACGTATGCTCTCGCCGTACTTGTCAGCCAATTGCAGGTATTCGTCCTCGGTGATGAGCTGGCCCTTGACCACTTCCTCGGCTTCGCCGGGCTCGAGGACGACGTAATTCTCGAAATAGAGAATCCGCTCGACATCCTTCAGGGTCTTGTCCAGCAACAGCGCGATGCGACTCGGCAGACTTTTGAGAAACCAGATATGAGCCACCGGCGAAGCCAGTTCGATATGGCCCATGCGGACCCGGCGGACCTTCGACTGGATGACCTCGACCCCGCACTTTTCGCAGACGATCCCGCGATGCTTCATGCGCTTGTACTTGCCGCAGTTGCACTCGAAGTCCTTGACCGGGCCGAAAATCTTGGCACAGAAAAGGCCGTCGCGCTCGGGCTTGAAGGTCCGGTAGTTGACGGTCTCCGGCTTCTTGACCTCGCCGAAAGACCAGCTTCTGATCTTCTCCGGCGAAGCCAGTTTGATGCGCAGAGCATTGAAACTTAAAGCATCCTTGGGTTTCTGGAAAAAACTCAAGACATCTCTCATGATTTATCCTCCTCGAGCTCGATATCCAGACAGAGGCTCTGGAGTTCCTTGACCAGGACATTGAAGGATTCCGGCAGCCCCGATTCCAGGGTATGCTTGCCCTTGACAATGGCCTCGTACATCCTTGTCCGGCCAGCGACATCATCCGATTTGACCGTCAGAAACTCCTGCAGCGAATAAGCGGCACCGTAGGCTTCAAGCGCCCAGACCTCCATCTCCCCGAGCCGCTGACCACCGAACTGGGCCTTACCACCCAGCGGCTGCTGGGTAACCAGCGAGTAGGGCCCGATCGAGCGGGCATGCATCTTGTCATCGACCAGGTGATGCAGTTTAAGTATATACATGTAACCGACTGTTACCGGCCGTTCGAAAGGCTCGCCGGTACGGCCGTCGTAGAGGGTGACCTGGCCGGAACGCGGCAGGCCGGCTTTTTCCAGGCACTCCTTGATGCGCTCTTCCCCGACCCCATCGAAAACCGGGGTCGCCATCGGCACGTAGGGCGAAACCTTGCGGGCCTGCTCGATGATCTCCTCATCGCCGGCCTCTTCGAGCCACTGCAGGGATTTCTGATCGTAGCAGTAGATATCCTTGAGTTTCTCACGCAAAGCCTGGGGACCGTACTCCTGTTCCAGCATCTCCTCGATCTGGCGGCCCAACCCCTGGGCGGCCCAGCCGAGATGGGTTTCTAAAACCTGGCCGACATTCATCCGCGAGGGCACGCCGAGCGGATTCAAAACGATATCGACGGTCGAACCGTCGGCGAGATAGGGCATATCCTCTTCCGGCACGATCCGGGACAGAACCCCCTTGTTGCCGTGACGGCCCGACATCTTGTCGCCGACCGAGAGTTTGCGCTTGATGGCGATGTAGATCTTGACCATCTGGTTGACCCCGGGAGGCAATTCATCACCCCGGCGCAGGGTCTCGATCTTCTCTTCGACCGAAGCTTCGATCCGGTCGTTCTCCTGATCCAGGTACTCGACCAGGCTGCGCACCTGTTCTTCGACTCCGGGAGCATCCTGCAGCAGCAGGTTGGCGGCCATCTTGAGGGTGACCTTCTCGGCATCCTCGGCCGAGAGCCGGGTCCCAGCCGTCAGCACCACATTGTCCTTGCCATCCTTGAGATCGGTGGACAGGGTCTGGCCGACCAGCAGTTCACGCAGCTTGCCGACAACCGAACGACGGATAAAGGAGAGTTCCTCTTCGGCCTCCCGCCGGACCTGCCGGATATCACCTTCGCGTTCATCGGCTCCGGCGTCACCCCCATAACCTTTACGGGAAAAGATCTTGGTGCCGATGACCACGCCCTTGATCCCGGGCGAGACCCTGAGCGAGGTATCCCGTACTTCACCGGCTTTCTCACCGAAGATGGCCCGCAGCAGTTTCTCTTCCGGCGAAAGCTGGGTTTCACCTTTGGGAGTGATCTTGCCGACCAGGATGTCGCCGGGAGCGACATGGGCCCCGATATGAACGATGCCGTCGGCATCGAGGTTGGCCAGCCCCTCGTCCCCGACGTTGGGAATGTCGCGGGTGATCTCCTCGGGTCCGAGCTTGGTGTCTCGGGCCACGACCTCGCAGACCTCAATGTGGATCGAGGTGAACTTGTCATCCTTGATCAGGCGCTCGTTGATGAGGATCGAATCCTCGAAGTTGTAGCCGCCCCAGGGCATGAAAGCGACCTTGATATTCTGCCCGAGGGCGAGTTCACCGTGATCCATCGAGGGACCGTCGGCGAGAATCTCGCCGGCCTCGACCCAGGTACCGCTCTTGACCAGAGGGATATGATTGAAACAGGTATTCTGGTTGGAACGCATGAACTTGGCCAGCGGGTAGATATCGACCCCGAAATCATCCCCCTCGTGGCGGACCACGATGCGGGAGGAATCGACGTACTCGACGTAGCCGCTGCGTTTGGCGACCACGGCGATCCCGGAATCGAGGGCCACCCGGCGCTCCATTCCGGTACCGACCATCGGGGCCTCGGCCCTGAGCAGCGGTACCGCCTGGCGCTGCATGTTGGAACCCATCAGAGCGCGGTTGGCGTCATCATGCTCGAGAAAAGGAATCAGGGAAGCCGCGACACTGACGAGCTGGCGCGGCGAAACATCCATGTAGTCGATATTGTCGCGATGTTCGATGCTGTACTCACCGGCCTTGCGGCAGGTTACCATTTCGTTGGCGAAACTGCCGTCGGGATTGAGCGGGGCACTGGCCTGGGCGATGATCTTGTCGTCCTCGTCCATGGCGTAGAGGTAGCGGACCTCGTTGCTGACGACACCGTTTTCGACGATCCGGTAGGGGGTTTCGATAAAACCGAATTCATTGACCCGGGCATAACAGGCCAGTGAAGCGATGAGACCGATGTTGGGACCTTCCGGGGTTTCGATGGGACAGAGACGACCGTAGTGGGTAAGATGGACGTCGCGAACCTCAAAGCCGGCCCGCTCGCGGGTCAGACCACCCGGTCCCAGGGCGCTCAGGCGCCGCTTGTGGGTGATCTCGGAAAGCGGGTTGGTCTGATCCATGAACTGGGAGAGCTGGCTCGAACCGAAAAACTCCTTGATCGCGGCGCTGACCGGTTTGGAGTTGATGAGATCGTGCGGCATCGCCGTGTCGATCTCCTGCAGGCTCATCCGTTCGCGGATCGATTTCTCCATCCGCACCAGGCCGATCCGGTACTGGTTCTCGATCAGTTCGCCGACGGTCCGGACCCGGCGGTTGCCGAGATGATCGATATCATCGATGCTGCCCTTGTCGTTCCTAAGACCGATCAGGTAGCGGACGATTTCAACAATATCTTCAGCCGTCAGGGTCTTGCAGTCGAGCGGCTGATCGGTACCGAGCTTATGGTTGATCTTGAGCCGTCCGACCCGCGACAGATCGTAGCGTTCGGGGTTGAAGAAGAGATTCTGGAAAAGGTTGTCGGCAATCTCGATGGTCGGCGGCTCACCGGGCCGCAAGCGGCGGTAGATCTCGAGCTTGGCTTTTTCGACCTCGAGGTCCTTCTCGCTCTTTTCCCCCAGGGCAACGGCGTCACGCTCCTCGTCACTCAAAACGATCTTATCGACCAGCAGGGTATCGCGCAGATAGGATCCGACATTGACATTGTCGATGTAGAGAATCTCGAATTTCTCGACGCCGCTCTCCTGCAGGGCCTCGAGTTTTTCCGGGGTGATCTCCTCATTGCATTCGAGCAGGACCTCGCCGGTTTTGGGATCGACCACGTCATGGGAGACATAGGAGCCTACCAGTTCGTCATCCATGATCGGCAGGGTCTCGAGCCCGGCCGCTTTCATCCGGCGCAGGGCCGACTTGCTGATCTTGCGACCTTTGACCAGCAGGATTTCACCGGTTTCGGGATCGACGATATCCTCCCGGGCCTTGAAGCTGGTCAGGGAATCAGTATTGTCGTAATCGATAACCCGACTGAACTTGCCGTCGGGCAGGCAGTTGATCTCGATACTGTCGTAAAAGAGATTAAGCAGTTCCTCGGTCGAGTAGCCCAAAGCCCGCAACAGGACGGTGGCCGGGAGCTTGCGGCGCCGGTCGATGCGGACGTGGATGAGATCCTTGTTGTCGAATTCGAAATCGATCCAGGAACCTCGGTAGGGGATGACCCGAGCGGAAAAGAGAGACATACCGCTGACCGAACTTTTGGACTTCTCCTGGGCGAAGAAGACCCCGGGCGAGCGGTGCAGCTGACTGACGATAACCCGCTCGGTACCGTTGATGATGAAGGTTCCGCGATCGGTCATCAACGGAATCTCGCCGAAATAGACCTCCTGCTCCTTGATATCCCGGATCGAACGCTGTTCACTGCCCTCCTCGACATCCCAGATGATCAGACGGATCCTCACCCGGATGGGAACCGCGTAGGTCAGGCCCTTGAGCATACACTCACGGTCATCATAGCGGGGAGTACCGAGTTTGTAACTCACATACTCGATGGAGGAGGTGCCATAGAAATCTTTGATCGGGAAAACACTTTTGAAGACTCCCTGCAAACCTATGTCCTGACGATCTTCTTCGGGAATCTCGTCCTGGAGAAAACGTCTGAAGGAATCGAGCTGGAGATCTAGGAGAAAAGGAAGCTCCGCGACTTCATGGATAGTCGCGAAATTACAGCGCAGACGAGGCAGGTTACGGCTATTCCGGGCTACCATAGAACTTGTACCTCATTTCTTCTGAGTCAGTTTTGATGAACAAACTGCAAGAGGGTGGGAAGGGTTGACGGTACCGCCGAAAACCGGCGAAACCGCTTGAAAAATCAGCAAAAAGGCTTGTTTGTAAAAAACAACGTAAGGGATAGGGCATTTCTACCCTACCCCTTACGTGGAAAAGGCGGTCAGTAACAACTTGAATTTGTCATCTACGTCTTACTTGACCTCGGCAGTAGCTCCGGCATCTTCAAGTTTCTTGACAATCTCTTCAGCTTCTTCCTTGCTCAGACCTTCCTTGATGATCTTGGGAGCGCCTTCGACCTCAGCCTTGGCTTCCTTGAGGCCCAATCCGGTAATTTCGCGCACCGCCTTGATGACCTGGATCTTCTTCTCGCCGAAAGAGGTGAGCTCGACATCGAACTCGGTCTTCTCGGCGGCGGCGCCGCCGGCATCGCCACCGGCAGCCGGCATCGCGGCTACCGCCATCGGGGCAGCAGCGGAAACTCCGAATTTCTCTTCCAACTCCTTGACCAGCTCGGAGAGCTCAAGGACAGACATATTCTCGATAAACTGGATGACATCTTCTTTGGTAATCGACATGATTTCGTACTCCTTAATGATAAATCTGACTTGTCTGGTTAGTTCGATATTGCGTATTCAGTACTTTCGACCCCGAACCGTAAGGCCGGTTCTAGGCCTGCTCTTTCTGCTCTTTTATCGCGTTCAACACCTGGACGGCGGAGCGCATGACTCCACTCAACACATTGACCAGGCCTCCGGGCACGGCATTCATGGTCCCCAGCAGGGTGGCCCGCATAACATCCTTGGTCGGCAGTTCCGCCAGCCGCTTGAGACCGTCCTGATCGAGATAATTGCCGGAAAGCACCCCGCCGCAGATATCCAGCGCGTCTTCCTCCTTGGCAAATTCCACCAGGGCCTTGGCCGCAGCCGCAGGATCCCCGTAAACCAGGGCCAGAGCCATCGGACCATTGAAATGTTCGGCCAGAGCCTCGTTACCGGAAGCATTGGCGGCAATCCGGGCCAGGGTGTTCTTGACAACCTTGTACTCGGTCTCTTTTTCCCGCAGGCTGTTGCGTAAAGCAGTTATCTTTTCAACATTCAATCCGCGATAATCGGTCAGAAAAGCAGCCTGTGCTTCGTTGAATTTCGCAGTCAACTCATCAATGATGGCCTGCTTTTCCGCTCTATTCACCTTCTTTCACCTCCTTGTCCGCAAAAATTGTCAAAAGGTAAATGAGCTTTCACCAGATATCGAACTTCAGGCTCGTGCCAGAAAGTCAGATCGCCTCGGTGGGATTTACGGCTTTTGGTGACTTCAACCACCCACGGTCTTCAGCTCATTAATCCTCGGTTCAAAATCGGAACTCCCGTCCTGCGGCAGTTCCGAGCTTAAAAATATGTCTACAGACTGCTAAGGTCGATACGTACGGAAGGGCTCATGGTGGTGGAAAGGGCGAAGCCACGCATGTAATTGCCCTTGCTCGAGGCCGGCTTGAGACGGTTCAGAGTCTCGACCAGGGTGGCAATATTCTCGTGAAGCTTATCCACCGAAAATGACATCCGCCCGACCGGGGCATGAACGATCCCGGCCTTTTCGACCCGGAAATCAACCTTACCAGCCTTGATATCCTTGACCGCCCGAGCGATATCGAAGGTTACCGTGCCGACTTTGGGGTTGGGCATCAGGCCACGGGGGCCGAGGATCCGCCCCAGTTTACCGACCACACCCATCATATCGGGGGTCGCCACGGCCTTATCGAAATCGAGCCAACCGTCGGTAATCTTCTTGGCCAGATCGTCGCCGCCGACGAAATCGGCGCCGGCCTCCTTGGCCTCCATCTCCTTTTCACCCTTGGCGAAAACCAGAACCCGGGCGCTCTTGCCGGTGCCATGCGGCAGAACCACGGCACCACGCACCATCTGGTCGGCATGCCGGGGATCGACCCCGAGACGGACCGCGACATCGAGACTCTCGTCGAACTTGGCCAGTTCCAGTGATTTCAGCAATTCGATCGCTTCTACCAGCGGGTATTTCTTCTGCGCATCAACCTTTTCCCGGTTGGCCAGATATTTTTTTCCACGTTTAGCCATTGTATCCTCTCGTTAACCTATTCGACCACGATGCCCATGCTGCGGGCCGTACCGGCAATGATCTTGCAGGCCGCGTCGATATCATTGGCGTTCAGATCGACCATCTTGAGTTCGGCAATCTCTTTGACCTGGGCCTTGGAGACCGTACCCACCTTATCCTTGTTGGGCACCCCGGAACCCTTCTCGATCTTGGCCGCCTTCTTGAGCAACACCGCCGCCGGCGGCGTCTTGGTGATAAAACTGAAGCTGCGATCCGCGTAAACCGTAATGATAACCGGGATGATCATTCCCTGCTGCCCGTCGGTTTTGGCGTTGAAAGCCTTGCAAAACTCCATGATATTAACGCCGTGCTGGCCCAGCGCCGGACCAACCGGAGGCGAGGGATTGGCTTGTCCGGCCGGTATCTGGAGTTTGATCTGACCTGCAATTTTCTTCGCCATCCTGAAATCTCCTGCTCTCTCGGTAAAAACCCGAAACCCCTTTCATGGGGCCGGGCGTAATCGATTTAACTTATCTTTTCGAGCTGACCAAATTCAATTTCTATCGGGGTCGGGCGGCCGAAAATACTGACCAGAACCCGAACCTTGCCTTTATCGAGATTGATCTCGTCAACAGTGCCGGTAAAATTGGCGAACGGGCCTTCGAGGACCCTGACATTCTCACCTTCTTCAAACAGGACCTTGGGCTGGGGCCGCATTTCACCTTCAGCGATGCGGTCGAGCAGGCTGTTGGCTTCAGCCTCGGAAATCGAACGGGTCGAGGAGACCCGGTCTCCACCTCCGACAAAACCGGTCACCTTGGGTGTTCCCTTGACCAGGTGCCAGGTCTCATCGGTCAATTCCATCTTGACCAGAACGTAACCGGGAAAGAATTTCCGTTGCGAGGTCCGGCGTTTGCCTTTGACCATCTCGACAACCTGCTCGGTCGGGACCACGACCTCCTCGAACTTGTCTTCGAGACCGTACTGCTTGATCCTCTCTTCCAGGGTCAGTTTTACCCGGTTTTCATAACCCGAATAAGCATGAATTACGTACCACTTCTTTGCCATAAACCGCCTGCGCCCTTCCCGTTCAGCTGCCCTGGTTCCGTCATCCCGACCCGCTTAGGCGGAGAGGATGAACTTGATGATTTTCGTCAACCCCAGATCAACAATCCCGAGATACAAGGAGATGATAAAGACAGTGAGAAGCACCACCCAGGTAAGCCCCAAGGTAGCCTTGCGACTGGGCCAGGTAACCTTTTTCAATTCCCCTTTGGAATCCTTGAGGTATTGGACCAGTTCGTTGATGTTCTCTTTTAACGCTGCCAAAATGAGGCTCCCGCTTGAATTGAAAAATTTATGGCAGGCCAGGAGGGATTCGAACCCCCAACACCCGGATTTGGAGTCCGGTGCTCTAGCCATTAGAGCTACTGGCCTGCAGGAGTCAAGCCGGCTTCTTTCGAGTCCCCCGCCCGGCTGCGCTTCAAGGCTTCCCGGCGGCCGGCCATCGAGATTCCGGCTTAGTTAATACAATGACTTAGGCTACTTGGTCTCTTTGTGGGCGGTATGGGTTCTGCAGAAGCGACAATACTTTTTGAACTCCAGCTTATCGGGAGTATTCTTCTTGTTCTTCTTGGTCGTATAGTTTCTTCTCTTGCACTGCCCACAGGCAAGGATCACTTTATCACGCATATCCCTATCGCAACCTGACCTTTCAATAAGGCTCAACCGGCATCAACCGGAAATTGGAAGACATCCACCCAGATATCGATGGCGGAGCTGAAAACAGACCGAAGCCAGAGCAGGAATGTTACCATCCTCCCCTGGCTTCGTCCAAGCTCTTAGAATCCGGTTTCTATCCGGTTTGGAAGAATTTATTCAATAATTTCACTGACGACGCCGGCGCCGACGGTGCGGCCGCCTTCACGGATCGCGAAGCGGAGCTCTTTCTCCATCGCGATCGGGGTGATCA
>JAADEO010000215.1 GCA_013153415.1 Deltaproteobacteria bacterium | reverse complement strand
GATCATTGCCATCGACGGTAAAAAAATCGAAACCTGGGATGAACTTTCTTCGATGATCCGTTCCAGTGGCGGCCGGGAGCTCGAGATCACTTATGAACGTGACGGTATGGTGGCCACTACCCGGGTTACGCCGCAGAAGGTTGAAAGCAAGAACATGTTCGGTGAACCGGTGGTCAATTATATCATCGGGATCACCGCTTCGGGGGAAACCAGAATTGATCACTACCAGCCGGGAGAAGCCCTGATCCAGGGCTGTAAGGAGACCTGGAATGTCGCTTATCTGACGGTGGTCGGCTTCATCAAGATGATCGAGCGGGTGATTCCGGCCAAGGAGCTCGGCGGACCGATCATGATCGCTCAGATGGCGGGTCAGCACGCCAAGGCCGGAATCTTGAGCCTGCTCTATTTCATGGGGATCATCAGTGTCAATCTCGGCATTCTCAATCTTTTCCCGATTCCGATTCTCGACGGCGGTCACCTGATGTTCATTGTCATCGAGATTATCAAGGGGCGGCCGGTCAGCGTCAGGAAGATCGAGCTGGCCCAGCAGATTGGGCTCTGCCTGCTGATCTCGCTGATGATCTTCGTTTTCTATAACGATCTGGCCCGGATTTTCAGTAAATGAGCGACCTGACTCTGGCGCTCGACTGCAGCGGCGAAAGTCTTTCCGTCGCCCTGCTCGGAGCGGAAAAACTCCTGGCGGAAATATATCTTGATCTGGGAGTACCACACTCCCGGACCCTGATGTCGGCTCTGGACCAGGTCCTGGTCCAGGCCGGAGTCGGACTGGCTGAGATCGAACGGCTGGCTCTTTGCCGGGGGCCGGGCTCTTTCAGCAGTTTGAGGATCGGAATGGCGGCGATGCAGGGACTGGCCCACTCGCTCGGCCGGCCGCTGTACGCTTTCGTCATGCACGATCTGCTGGCAGCGGCCCTGGACTGGTACCGGGGAGAACTGGTAGTTGTGACCGATGCCCGGCGCCGACAGGTCTACTGGTCGCATTATGATTGCGACGGCCGGGGAAGAATTACCCGCAAGGTGCCTTTTCAGGTCGCTGATCCCGCAGCGGTGGTTCAGGAACTGGCCGGCAGTCGGCAGCCTTTGTTCATTGGTGGCGGAGCCGGTCTTTACCGCTCGCTTTTTTGCCGGGAGTTTCCCGGGGCGGTTTTTCCCGGTGCGCTTTACGCCCGGCCCCGGCTCGAACAGTTGTTACGTTTTTCCTGGCTTGATGAGGGGGTGGCGGATCCTGCTGCCGCCAACGTTGCTGCGGCCATCTTGTTCAGGGTCGACGGCGACTGCGCACCTCTCTACATCAGACCTTCCGATGCCGAAATCAACCAGGGCAGGAAAGGGCGTTAGAATGGCCGAAAAGAAAAAGCTTCTGCAGATTCTGGATTTGTTGAGGATGCTGCCGCGCAGCAACTGCAAGGAGTGTGGTCATGCCACCTGCATGGCCTTCGCCACCTATGTATTGCGAGAGGGCGAGAGCCCGGAGAAATGTCCCTACTGGCAGCCGGAAGATCTTGCATTCGTCAAAAAGTCACTGGCCGAACAGGGGGACGACAGCGCTTATCCCGACCATCTTTTCTCGGCCCGCAAATTCGTCCAGGAGCGGGTCAGCAAAGTCGATTTCACGGCCGTGGCCCCGAAGATCGGGGCCGAGCTGACCACTTGCGGCAATGAGACCTGCCTGGTCATCAACCTTCTGGAACGACTCTACCGGGTCTGCAAAGAGGAGGTCGAACCGGTCGACCAGGGAGAACACGATCTCTGGGAGCATATCCTGCTCTACAACTATGTTGCCGAAGGCGGCGGCCGGCCTCTGACCGGTAACTGGGTACCGATGGAGAGCCTGCCCGGCAGTCTGGCCAAACGCAAGGCTTTCGTGGCCGGCTGCGAGAGCAAGATCGCCGCGGCCTACAGCGGCCGGCCGGAGGCCCTGCGCCGGGCCCTTGCTGCACTCAAGGCCGATTTTGATGTTCCCGAGAACAATGCGGATGTCGCGGCGATCTTTTATCCCCTGCCTCGGGTGCCGTTTCAGCTGCTTTTCTGGGATGCCGATCTCGATGATGATTTTCCGGCCCAGGTCAAGGTCCTGTTCGACGAGACGGTACTCGATTACCTCGATATCGAATCCCTGGTTTTTCTGGGAGAGAAATGCGCCGAGCGCCTGGAAAATTTCCTGCCGACCGACAAGGAATGATCGCTACCGCCTTTCAGTATCACGGGCTGACGGCTTATGACCGGCAGCGCATGAGCGCCCACCAGCTTGACTGGGACAACCAGCCGCAATTCTTCAAATCTTATCCCGGATCCCGGATTTTTCCCCTGTTGCGGCCCGAGACCTTGCCGTCCTGTTCCCTGAGAGAACTCTTTGAACCGTGGTCTGCCAGTGGTGCCTCGGTCCCTGTTTGTGATCTGGAACTCGTTTCCCGCCTGCTGCTTCTGACCTCGGTGATCACTGCGCATAGCCGTTTTGACGCCGGCGAGATCTTTTATCGCAGCCATCCGGCGGCGGGAGCGCTCTATCCCATCGAAATCTATCTCTATGGTCCCGGCTTCGATGATCTGCCGGCCGGTATGTTCCACTACGATGTCCGTCGTCCGGCTTTGGAACAGCTCGGGCGGGGAAGCTTTCCGGCGGTCAGCGGGGGTACAGCGTCGCCGACCCTGGTGCTGAGTGCGGTCTTTAGGCGTTCCACCTGGAAATACCGGGACCGGGCCTATCGCTACGTTCTGCTCGACTGCGGCCATCTTCTGGGCAACCTGCGGCTCGCTCTGCGGGCCCTGGGGTATGATTTTGAGCTGGTTGCGGATTTCAGCGATGCTGCAGTCAATCGGGAACTCGGTTTCGATCCGGACGAGGAGGCGGCTTTGTTTCTGGTTCGCATCGTTGAAGAGAACTTCGGCAAAGGCCGGCCGTCTGGCGATGCCTGCGAGAAGATCGCGGATGATGTTTCCTGTACCTTGGAGACGGTTGCGGATGAGTCTCGATACCCGCTTCTAGAGGCGGTTCAGCGGTTGACTTCGCAATCTCTGACTCCTGGCGCCACCTCCAGGGGCCGGGAGAGTGATAAAGAACCGTTCGCTGTAGAGAACTGGTTTCCGCTGCCCGGGATTGAGGCCAGATTTTCCGGAGCCGGTGACTATGTCG
>JAADEO010000169.1 GCA_013153415.1 Deltaproteobacteria bacterium | reverse complement strand
AGAGTCGCCCTCGATGCATCGAGGGCTGAACTCCCCGGGTAAAAGGAAACATCCCGGGAAAGCTTAAATCCCGATCGAAATCGAGACTGCTGATGTCGGCCGGGGTATAGATACGCTTGATCTCCTCGTCCGAAACCGTGGAGAAACGTTCAAGACGTTCCGGGGCCCGGGCCAGAGTTTTTTCAAGAATCTTTTCCCACTCCCGTTGCCGCTCGTCGACACGGGTTATCGTCTCTTCCGTAAACATAGGCATACTCACAAAAGCTGTAACTTCGCTAACAGATATTCTAGCGGCACCGGCTTGACCTTAAATAGGGGTCAAATCCGCAACCGAAACGGGTCTTTACGACCCACAAACAGGGGTATTTATAGCACGATTCTTAGTTCTGCGAACAAAGGGATAACCTGCAGGTCACTAAAGTCGCCCGAGAATCTGCTGGGCGATGACCAGGCGCTGGATCTCGGATGTCCCTTCGTAGATAGTCGTCACCCGGACATCGCGATAGAGCCTCTCAACCGGGAACTCGGCCGTATAACCATTGCCACCGAGCAACTGGATGGCTTCGTAGCAGGCCCGGTTAGCGGCTTCTGAGGCGTAAAGCTTGGCCATCGAGGCCGCAGTCGTGAAAGTTTTCTTCTTCTGTTTCAGAAAAGCCGCCTGGAGCACCAGCAGGCGAGCCGCTTCGAGTTCGGTATAGGTATCGGCGACCTTCCACTGGATTCCCTGGAAGGAGGCGATGGGACGGCCGAACTGCTCCCGCTGCTTGACATACTCGGCCGCGTAATCGATCGCTTCCAGTCCGATGCCGAGCGACATCGAGGCGATCCCGATCCGGCCGCCATCCAAGGCCATGAAAGCGATCTTGAGACCGTTGCCCTCCTCGCCGAGCAGGTTTTCGGCCGGTACCAGGCAATCCTCGAAAATGATTTCGTTGGTCGCCGACCCCCGCTGGCCGAGTTTCTCTTCGGCCCTGCCGACAGTGAATCCCGGGGTATCCTTTTCGACCAGGAAGGCACTGATCCGCCGGCCCCGGGGAGCCTCACGGTCGGTCACCGCCCAGACCACGAAGATCCCGGCGTATTCAGCACTGGTAATAAAAATCTTGCTGCCGTTGAGCCGGTAAAAATCTCCCTCGCGGACAGCCGTGGTCCGCATCGCCCCGGGATCGGATCCGGCCATCGATTCGGTCAGTCCGAAGGCTCCGGCGGGATATTCACCAGAGCAGATCCGGGGAACGTATTTCTCCTTCTGGGCATCGCTGCCAAAAGCGCAGATGACCTCGGCCACCATGTTGGTTACCGACATCGTCACCGCCGTCGCGGCACAGGCCCGGCCGACTTCGATCATCCCGAGACTGTAAGGCACCACCCCGACTTCAGCCCCACCGTAGAGCTCGGGAATATTCATGCCCATGAAACCGAGACCGGCCATCTTCTTGAGATTGCCGAGATTCATCTGATGCTCTTTATCCAGATCGGCGGCTGCGGGCTTGAGTTCGCTCTGGGCGAAATCCCGCACCACCTCTTGGATCATCAGTTCATCATCGTTAAGAAAGAAATCCATCCTGACTCCAATTATTCAGACCAGACCTTGTATACAATCATCCGCGGGGTTCGTCGGCCAAGTCCGACTAAAATCATAAAACATCTTTTTACAAAACCGGGAGGTTGTCTACACGATGTAGGTCTCTTTGTCAATAAAAAACAGTTAACGTGAGCTGGCAGATATGAACGAAAAAGAAATCCCGCTCCTCCCGCAAATCGGGAAGAACGGGATTTTCAGACCAGCGATACAAAAAATTCCGGACAGTTTACCGTTGGTCCGTATTCGGTTACGACAGTTCTTCTTTGAGCTTGGCCGCCAGAACCGGAACGATCTTGTGCAGATCACCCTCGACCCCGTAATCAGCCACATTGAAGATATTGGCTTCGGGATCCTTGTTGATACCAACGATATACTTCGAAGAACCCATTCCGGCCAGATGCTGGATCGCACCGGAGATGCCGCAGGCGATGTAGAGATTGGGGCTGACCACTTTACCGGTCTGACCAACCTGAGCCGAGTGTTCACGCCAGCCGGCGTCGACCGCGGCCCTCGAGGAACCGACCGCAGCGCCCAGGGCGTCGGCCAGCTCTTCGATCAGAGCGAAGGCTTCGGGACCGCCGAGACCACGACCGCCGGAACAGATGATATCGGCTTCAGTCAACTCCGGACGATCACCACCGGACATGTTGACCCCGGTTACGGTAACCTTGGCGGGCGGAACTTCAGTCACGAAATCAACCACCGTACCGGCGCCTTCACTCTCGGCAATCGGGAAAACATTGGGACGCAGAGTAGCCATGCGCACCGGCCCGGCGACCTTGAAGGTGCCGATCGCCTTGCCTGCGTAAACCGGATGCTTGAAGGTATAGTCACCATCGGCGAATTCGATGGAGATGCAGTCGCTGACCAGACCGCAGTCAACCTTGGCCGCGGCCCGCGGGGCCAGTTCCCGACCGACACCGCTGTGGCCCATCAGGACCAGAGCCGGGTTCTCCTGCTCGATGTAGGCGGCCAGAACCGCAGCATAGGTTTCGATCGTGTAGGAAGCCAGAGCTTCATTATCGGCAACCGCGATCTCGTCGGCGCCGTATTTTTTCAGTTCATCAGCAAGACCGGCAATCCCGCTGCCCATAACCAGAACCTTCAGAGTCTCACCGGAAGCCGCGGCCAGGCGTTTGCCTTCACTCAAGGCTTCGAAAGAGATCTTACGCAGTTTTCCATCGCGCTGCTCGGCGCAAACAACAATACTCATTTTATCATTACCCCCTTAAATAACCTTGGCTTCATCTTTCAACAACTGCACCAGTTTGGCAACCACCTCTTCGACCTCGCCGGTCAAACGCTGACCAGCCTGACGGGCCGGAGGCAGCTCGGCGGAAACCATCTCGACCTTGGCGGCGACATCGTCGGCGCTCAGACCGAGATCGGCCAGGGTCACAACATCGAGAGGTTTACGTTTGGCCTTCATGATCCCGGGCAGGGAGGGATAACGCACTTCATTGAGTCCCTTCTGCGCGCCGACCAAGGCCGGCAGGGCGAATTCGATATCCTCGCTACCACCATCGATCTCGCGGGTCGCGGTAGCCTTACCGTCGGCAAAGCTGAAAGCGGAAACCACG
>JAADEO010000128.1 GCA_013153415.1 Deltaproteobacteria bacterium | reverse complement strand
ATGAAAAACGGGAAAACCGGGAAAAAGGCAGGATCAACGGCACCCGGTTGGTCGAATGCGCTGTCACCGGATGCCCTTCGCTATCGAGCAGACATTCGGCATTACCATGATCGGCGGTTACCAGAGCGGCGTATCCCAGGCTATCGAGTTTTTCGAGAACCCGGCCGAGACAGCTGTCAACCGCTTCGCAGGCCTTGACCGCAGCCGGCAAGATCCCGGTATGGCCGACCATGTCGCAATTGGCAAAATTCAGGACCACCAGATCGAACAGGGTCTTATCTACAAGGCGAATAAGCTCGGCGGCAACCTCGGAAGCGCTCATCTGCGGTTTGAGATCGTAGGTTTTCACCTCCCGGGGGGAGGGTACCAGGCAACGCTCTTCCCCGGGAAAAGGATCTTCCCGGCCACCGTTGAAAAAGAAGGTGACATGAGCGTATTTCTCGGTTTCAGCGATACGCAACTGGCAGAGCCCCTGCTTCGAGACGACCTCTCCCAAAACATCCACCAGCTCTTCAGGAGGGAAAGCCACCGGCAAACCGAAACTGGCGTCATATTCGGTCATGCAGACATAGGCGCCAGGGCGGGGAAAACGTTCCCGCTTGAAACCGGAAAAATCGTCCAGAGCCAGAGCCTGTGTAATCTCGCGGGCCCGATCACCGCGGAAGTTGAAAAAGATTATTCCGTCGCCGGGATTGATCAGGGGCAAGGGCTCACCTTCTCTGACGACCAACAGGGGTTCAACGAACTCATCGTAAACCCCTTTCGCGTAAGACTGTTCAAGCGCGCTGACGGCATCGGGAAAACGCTCTCCCTCTCCCAGAACCAGGGTGCGCCAGTGCCTTTCTACCCGGTCCCAGCGCTGGTCCCGGTCCATGCCGTAAAAACGGCCTCCCAGGGTAGCAATCCGACCATGGCCCAATTGCCGGAGAAACTCCTCCAGACGCCGGACATAACCGAGACCGCTGTCGGGCGGCGTATCGCGGCCGTCGAGAAAGGCATGAACATAGATCCTCTGCAATCCTCTCTGCGCCGCCATCCGGACCAGGGCTTCGAGATGATCCTGGTGGCTGTGCACCCCGCCATCCGACAAAAGACCCAGCAGGTGCAGGGCCCGACCGGGACCGGATGCCGCTTCCATGGCCAGGTTGAGAGCCGGGTTGCTGTCCAGTTCATTCCTCTCGATGGCGAGACTGATCCTCGTCAGATCCTGATAGACCACCCGACCGGCCCCGATATTGGTGTGGCCGACCTCGGAATTTCCCATCTGCCCGTCCGGCAGCCCGACGTCGAGACCGCTGGCACCCAGCGTCGTCCAGGGAGATTCCCTGAAAAGGCGGTCGACAACCGGGGTCCGGGCCAGGGAGATGGCATTGCCGGGCCCGGCTTCAGCCAAGCCCCAGCCATCCATGATGATCAGTGCCACCGGCTGGTTAGCCAAAGGAACAAACCCTTTCCGAGATATCGTAACTATTGTAACTGCCGCAGTGCGGGCAACGATACTTCCAGTCCGGAGAAAGTCGACCACACTCCTGGCAGCCGAATACCGGGGTCAGACGTTCAGCACAGCCCAGAGCCTTTTTGAAATGATCGACCGCTTCCTCGAGGCGATGCTCCTTGCGACAGGCGAGCTCCCCGAGCAGAACCTCGAGCAGCGGCCCGGAAAAACCACTTTCGCGCAACCGGCGGGCGGCCACCTCGGCCTCATCGAATTTCTGATGCTCGAGACAGAAACGGGCGTAAAGCCAGCGGGCCGGGCGGTATTCCGGGTTACGGGCCAGGACCTTGCGATAGAGTTTCAGGATCTTGCTGGTGCTGTTTTCCGGCTCGCTTTCGACCAGCAGGCGTTCGCTCTCCAGGAGGAAAATGCTGTTGGGCTTCTTCCAGAAACCGCTGCGCAGATCATTCAGGGCATCAGCAGGCTTCTCCTCCATCTCGGCCTTGAGCAACCAGGCAGCCAGATGTTCCTTGTCATGATCGAAAACAATCTTCAGAGATTCCCGGGCCGCGTCGCGGCTGCCGGCCAGCCACTGCCGCCGGGCCTGCTCGTAAGCACAGTTGGCAATCCCCTGGATCGCTTTCTGCCGCTCTTCCGAACCTTTGGGCTCACTCTTGCTCAACTCCTGCCAGACCTCGAGCGCCTCGCGCCAGTAACCCCGGTTGCCGAACTGCTCGACCAGCATCTTCATCAGAGCCCGGTTGCGAGGGTAGCGAGCTTTCATGTAGAGGAGCTGGTTGGTCATCCGCAGGGGATCATCGAGCTCTTTCAAGACCAGCACCCGATACCAGTGCAACCGGGGATCTTCAGGGGAACAGGCGAGTCCGGCATCGACAATCTTAAGGGCCTGCTCGGGCTGGGCTTCACGCAGATAGAGCCGAACCAGGGCCAGAGTCGCTTCGATATTCCCTTTGTCGAGCTTCAATACCTTGTTGAGGCAAGCGACCGCTTTTTTGGTCTCACCCTTGAAACCAGCCTCGATACCCTCCTGCAAGGCCCGCTGAGCCGATTTACGGCGGCGTTCATGCAGGCTGCGGAAAAAATCGCTCACCTGGTGACGCAGGGCCAGCAGGGAAAAGAAGATTCCGGCTCCAAACCCGCCAACGGCAACCGCCACCAAGAGAAAGAAAGGCATGGTTCCATCCACTTTCATTCCCTGGGCCAGAACCACGGAGGTTTCGGTCGGGTTGAGGTAGACCAGGTAAGAGGCTCCCAGAAGCAGCAAGAGACCGGCAAAGAAAAGAAGACGATAAACCATGAGTTTAATCCAGACTGAATATCTAAGGGTTGAAATTATCCGGCGAGAAAAAGCGTCCCCCGGCTCAGCCAGCGCTGTCAGTAATGGTAAGGTTCGTTTTTTATTATCGTCATGGCCCGATAGAGTTGTTCGAAGAGCAACAGCCGGGCCAGTTCGTGAGGAAAAGTCAGCGGCGAGAGCGAAACCAGGTGATCAGCCGCTTCCCGGAGAGAATCGTCATAACCGAAAGGACCGCCGCAAAAGAATACCAGATTGCGATGACCACCCGCCAGAGCCCGTTCGAGGAAAACGGCGAACTCAGGACTGGTCATCTTCGGACCCCGCTCATCCAACAGCAAACGCAACCCGGGGTATTTCCGGAACTCCCTCAGCAAACGGCCGCCCTGGCGCCGACAAAATGCAGCCGGGCTCTCACT
>JAADEO010000121.1 GCA_013153415.1 Deltaproteobacteria bacterium | reverse complement strand
CCTTGATCACCGTCCGGCTGAGAGCTGTGGCGGCCCGGGCGGTGGCCTCGCTGTCACCGGCTTCGCCGGCCTCCAGCAGTCGCTGATAATCCTCCTGGGGAAACTTGGCGTCGATCGGCAGCCAGATTGGTTCCGTATCCCCTTTGCCGGGCAGCCGGACCGCGTATTCGACGTAAGCTCCGGATCCGGGCCGGGTTTCGACGTTGCGGGAGAACTGGTCCGGGGTCAGGATCTCCTCGAGCAGATCTCCGAGCTGGAACTCTCCCCAGGTGCCGCGGGTTTTGACGTTGGTCAACATGCGTTTGAGGTCGCCGACGCCGCTGGCCAGGCTCTGCATGTCGCCGAGACCCCGCTGGACCGCTTCGAGGCGTTCGCTGACCAGGCGAAAGGATTCGCCCAGGCGTTTCTCCAGGGTGCTCTGGAGCTTTTCATCGACGGTGCGGCGCATCTCGCTGAGTTTCTGTTCGTTGCTTTTGCGTAACTCGCGAAGCTGTTCGGCGACGGTTTCCCGAAGTTGTTCCAGGCGGGTTTCGTTGGCCTCGGCCAGGAGGCGGATACGTCGTTCGACCGCGGTCAGGTTTTGGCTTTGGATTTTACCCAGCTCGGTTACCATGTTGAGCAGGGTTTCGAGGCTGTTCTTCTGGGCCGTAGCCAGTTCCTGCCGCAGCCGTTGTCCCTCCTCCGCCGCTTCCCGGCGGTTTTCCTGGAATTCCCGGCGCAGCTCCGCCGTTGCCTTCTGGTCGTTCCGGCTGTCCCGGGAAGCGACCTTCCTCCAGATGAAGATCAGGATGATGAAATTGACGAAAAGGAGGAACAGGGTCAGTCCGGGCTGAATATCGGGAAACAGGCGGATGAGTTCGTGGCTTATTTCATTGAAAAAATCCATGGTTTAAAGTTTCCTCTGGTCCAGTTCGAGGACAATGCGGAAAACATCATCTTCACAGCTTTCGATCTTGAAACCGAATGTCCGGATGAATTTGAGCATGCCGGTATTTTCTCTCATGACCAGGCCATAGATGCGGGGGATTTTCCGGTCTCTGGCGATGTAGATCAGTTTTTCCATCAGGAGACGACCGACTCCGCTGCCCTGCCAGGCGTCGGCGACGACGATCGCGAACTCGTACTCGTTGTTATGAGGGTAGTAGACCAGGCGATTGACCCCGATGCTTTTCTTGCGGCCCTGGTGGTCGATTTCGGCAATGATGGCGATCTCCCGGTCGTAATCGATCTGGGTGAAGCGGGCCATCTGTTCGGGAGTCAGTTCGTCTTTATAGGAGAAGAAGCGGAAATAGCGGGTCTGGCTGGAAAAACCGGCCACCATCTCGTAGTGGGCGGCAGCGTCTTCGGGCCGGATCGGCCGGATGAGAACCGGAGTGCCGTCTTTCAGCGTTTCCCGGAATTCATACTGGTTGGGGTAAGGGATGGTGGCCAGGTGATGCGGGGATTCGATTCCCCTCCGGTTGAGACGGATGCGGGCATCGACCACGGTCATGTTTTCGCCGGAGATCAGCAGGGGATGCATGATGACCTCTTCCAGTGCGGGGAGATCCACTACCATCTGCGAAAGACGCAGCAGGATCTCCGCGAGACGGTCTTCGTCGAAGGGGCGGATGCGGCGGCCGATGCCGAGCCGGGAACGTTCAATCAGCCGCCGGGCCAGGGTTTGGTCCAGAGGTGGAAGGATAACCTCTTCGTCAGCCGCCATCCGGGCCAGGAGACCCCCGGAACCGAGAAAGATGTAAGGCCCGAATTCGATGTCCCAGCGGCTGCCGAGATTGACCTCGTAATCGATATCTTCAATCATCGGCGAGAGCAGCAGGTCGCATCTCTCGAGACCGAGTTCGGCGGCTTTGGCGAGTAACTGTCGCCGTGCCCGGGCCAGGCTTTTTTCACCCTGCAGGTTCAGATGGACCGCGCTCCGGTCGCTTTTATAGGCCAGCCCCGGCTCGTCGATTTTCATGACCAGGGGGCCGCTCAGTTTTGTGGCCTGTTCCAGAACTCGATCTGGCGTGGTGCGGATGAAGGGGGTGACGGGGATTCCGTAATAGCTCAGCAGGGTCAGAGCCTGGGAAGGTAACAGCTCCAACTGCTTCCGCTCGAGGTTTTCACTGATCAGTCCGCGGGCCTTTTCCAAGGTTGTTTGATCGTAACTGATCTGACGACTGTAGCGTTGGGGGATGACCGTCAGTTTGGTCAGTTTCTCATGGTAGCGCAGGGCGTAGTTGCAACTGGCGACCGCCTCGTCCACCGTGTAGCAGATGGTGGTGCGGGGATCACGCAGGCGATTGGCGGCGGTTTCGCAATGTTGGCGGTCGCCGAGCCAGACATGGACCAGGTTGATGCCGGCCGCAGCCGCCTGAGAACGGATTTTTTCCGCCACTGCTACCGGGTCGAGCCAAGCGTTGATGACGGTGATGACGATCAGAAGGTCGAACTCGCCGGCGTCGAGGCAGAGGCCGAGAACCTCGAGATAACGGGCACTGTCGGCTTCACCGGAGATGCAGATGGGGTCCAGAGTGCCGGAATAGGGGGCGATGTATTTTTTCAGCCGGCGGGCCAGTTTTCCGGAGAGCGGTGCGACCGGAATGCCGTACCCGGCGAGGCCGTCGACCGCCAGGACCCCCAGGCCGCCGGAATTGGTGATGACTCCCAGGCGACGGCCGCGCGGAACCCGGTTTTTTGTCAGGTGGTCACCGGCATGCAGAAGTTCTTCCACGGTGTCGACCCGGATGATTCCGGCTCGGCGGAAAGCGGTATTGTAGACCCGATCCTCACCGGCCGGCCGACCGGTGTGCTTTTCTATGACCTGTCGTCCGAGCCCGCTTTTACCGACCCGGACGGCGACGATCGGCTTGATCCGGGCCACCGAGCGGCAGGCCCCCATGAACTTCTTTACGTTCTTGATGTTTTCGATATAGAGCAGGATGCATTTGACACTGGTGGACCAACCGAGATAGTCGATCATGTCGCCGAAATCGATGTCGTTCAAAGCCCCGAGGCTGATGACGTGGCTGAAGCCCAGGTCCTGTTCCCGGGCCATGCCCAGCATCGAGGTGATCACCGCGCCGCTCTGGGAGAGCAGGGCGAGGCCGCCAGGTCGGGCGGGGATATCGAACAGCGAGACGTTGAGGTCGTCTGCCGGGATGATGAAGCCGCGGGAATTGAAGCCGAGAATGCGGACCCGGTTCCGACGGGCCCGGGCCACTATCTCTTCGGCGACCA
>JAADEO010000164.1 GCA_013153415.1 Deltaproteobacteria bacterium | reverse complement strand
CCCTGAGCGCAGCGAAGAAGTACTCTTGGGGTGCGACGCAGGTGGACTTTTTACGCCCGAAGGAAGTGCCCTTGGGGTGCGAAGCCATCAAGGTTTATGGGGGGGCGTTATCGTCCGGAGGCAAGTGCAGGTAGATCCGGAAGCTGCTGCCGGCTCCGGGGCGGCTTTCGACCTCGATGCGGCCGTTGTGGTTGATGACGATATGGCGGACGATCGAAAGCCCGAGACCGGTGCCGCCGAGTTCCCGGGATCGGGCCTTGTCGACCCGGTAGAACCTTTCGAAGATCCTTTCGCAGTCTTCGGGTTTGATACCGATGCCGGTGTCGCGGACGGTGATGACGGCCTCTTTTCGTTGGTATCCCAGTTCCAGTTCGATCCGACCGCCGGCCGGAGTGTATTTGACGGCGTTATCCAGCAGGTTGGTGATCGCCTGGAGCAGAGCTTCACTGTCTCCTGCAATTCCCATGATTTCTTCATCATCGACCTGGGTTGCAAGGTGGATCTTTTTGTTTTCGGCTGCCGCCTTCAGGGTCCGGCCGGCTTCCTCGACGATTTCACCCAGGTCGACGATTTCCCGAAATTCATCGCCGTCCGCCTGTTCGAAACGGGACAGGGCCATGAGATCGGTGGTGATAGCGCTTAAACGTATGACCTGAGTGTTGATCTTTTCCAGGAAGCTGAGCCGTTCCTCTTCCGCCATCCCGGAATAGTTGTCGAGCAGGGTTTCGGCCAGGGCCCGGATCGCGGTGATCGGGGTTTTGAGTTCATGCGAGGCGTTGACGACGAAATCCCGGCGCACGGTTTCGAGGCGGCGGAGTTCGGAGATATCGAGCATGACGATGACGCAGCCGAGATTGCTGCCGTCTGCCGCCCGCAGCGGGGCGGCGTGCAGCTCGATGGTCCGTTCCCGGCTGCCGTGGGCGAAGGTCAGGTTCTTGCGGATCCCCTCCTCGCTTCGGCCGGCGGCCTCGATCGCTTCCCGCAGTTCGGGACGACGGACGGTTTCCCAGAGCGGCCGGCCGCAACAGGTCTCGGTATCGAGATCAAGAAGTTCGGCTGCGGCCCGGTTGAGATGGATGATTCTCTCTTTCCGGTCGACCGCGACCACTCCTTCGCTCATGCCGGAGAGAATGGTGTCGAGTTTTTCCCGGTCGAAGGCGATGGTTTCGATGCGGCGGCGGGAGTTTTCCGCCATCTGGTTGAAACTCTCCGCCAGGCGGCCGATTTCATCGCGACGTTTCAGGTTGACACGACGGCTGAAATCGCCTGCGGCCATGGCCTCGGCCATCGTCGTCATGGAGACCAGCGGCCGGATGAACCAGCGCGACATGAAAAAAGCCGAAACCAGGACCAGGAAGGCGACCACGGCGATGCCCAGAAGAATGGTTTTGCGGCTGGCGGCGATACGCTGGTCGATGAGGTCGAGCGGCAGCGAGGTGCGGGCGTAGCCGATGAGCCGATGTTCGCGGCGCAGGGCCCGGGCGAAATACATCATCCGGGTTTTGAGGGTATGGCTGAAACGGATGCTGACGCCGTGGGCATAGAGTGCGGCCTGTCTGATTTCCGGGCGGTCGGCGTGGTTGTCCATCCGCTTCGGATCTTTTTCCGAATCGGCAGCCACCCGGCCATCGGCGAGGATGATCGTCATCCGGGTGGCAGTCTCCCGTCCCAGCCGGCGGATGCTCTGCTGCAGCCCGGCAAGGTTGCCGCTGACGATTTCAGGCCCGGCGATTTGGGCCAGAAGCGTGGTTTGGACGGAAAGGTTCTTTTCGACTTCGGCCAGGGTCGAGCGGCGAATCCGATGGGCGCTGAAGGCCGCCACCAGGAAAGCTGAAACCAGGACGATAGCGGCGAAAATCAGGTTGATTTTCCAGAGCAGCCGGGAGCCGAGAAAGGATCTTGAGGGCATCAGCCTCTCTCCCGTAGATCCCGAAAACGGTAGCCGATGCCGCGGATGGTTTCGATCAGGCCGCGGTGACGGCCCAGTTTCTTGCGCACTGCCTGGATGTGAACATCGATATTGCGGTCGACGACGAAATTGTCTTCTCCCCGGATACGGCTGATCAGGTGGTCGCGAGTGAAGACCCGGCCGGGATGGGCGGCGAGGAAATGGAGCAGTTTGAACTCGGTCAGGGTGAAGGCAGTCGTTTCCCCGTCGATTTCGATCCGATGACCGATCGGGTCGATGGTTACGCCGTCCCGGAGGAGTATTTCATTGGGACTGTTCTCCGTTTCATTCCGGTTGCGGCGCAGGCCGGCCGCGACCCGGGCCAGGAGTTCCCGGGTCGAGAAAGGCTTGGTGATGTAGTCGTCAGCCCCGAGTTCGAGACCGGTGACGATATCGTTCTCCTCGCCTTTGGCCGAAACCATGATGATCGGAATCATGCGGGTTTCGGGATCTTTTTTCAGAATGCGGCAGATCTCGAGCCCGTCGAGTCCCGGCAGCATCAGGTCGAGGAGCACCAGATCGGGCTGCTCCCGGCGGATCACGCCGACCGCCTCCCGGCCGTTGTCGACTCCGATGGCGTCATATCCCTGGCGGGAGAGGTTGTAGATCAGGACCTCGCGGATATCGCGCTCGTCCTCGACGACGATGATTCTGACAGCAGGCATGGCAGAGTGATTTTCTGAAAAAAAATTCCGGGAGATAGTTACGGTTCCGTAAAAACTGTTTTCCCCTCCAATAACCTGTCAATGTAAAGGATTGATAAAGAAGGAGCGATAGGGTGGAAAATATCACGCTTGTCGGAGTTTGTCCAAAAAAGACTTGCCGCCATAACCGCCGGGGCAGAGGACGGAAGAACTGAGCTGTCGGTTGACTGCTGAATATATACTGCAGAATATATTTTGTAAGGCTGAAAACTTTCTGTTTCCGAAGACGGAACAACAGGAAAGGTTGCCTTTTTTCAACAATTAACTTAATCTGGTGTCGATATCAGTATACCTGAAAGGACCTTAACGTGACCTTGAAACCAGTCTGGTTTGGAACTGTCGATGAATGAACTGGAAAAAATGATCGAACTCGCCCGGGGGCAGGTTCCGGTCGATTTGCTGTTGAAAAATGTTCGCCTGGTAAATGTTCTCTCCGGCGAGATTCATCCGGCCGACGTGGCTATCGGGAGTGGTGTTTTTCTGGGGTTTGGCGACTATCCTGCCCGCAGGATCATCGATTGCGAAGGCCGCTGGCTGGCGCCCGGCCTGATCGAGGGGCATATCCATATCGAATCGA
>JAADEO010000181.1 GCA_013153415.1 Deltaproteobacteria bacterium | reverse complement strand
GTTCCGCGACAGGCGACGCCGGCCAGACCGAGCAGGGGGAGAAAAAAAATCAGCCGCAGAGGCCAGGTCGTTTCCAGCGTGGCGCCCGCTGGAGCGCTTGCCAGCTCGAGACGATGAAGGAGAAGGAGCAGCAGCAGGGTGATTGCGGCCCAAAGCGCCAGGTAGCGCAGTACCGGGCAGCCGTGCCAGATCATGCTGGTGACGGTTTTGGGATCTTCCTTGACATAGTCGACGACGAGACTGTTGAGACGGGTATGAAACTGACGGTAGAACTCAAGTTCGGCCACCGCGAAAAAAAGCATGGTCCCACCCCAGAAGTCGAGCCAGCATAGGGTGGATGTCCGTCGGCCGGGGACGTGCGGAAAGCATTGCAGAAGTATCGGCAGAAGCATGACCGCCCCGACGATGACCATGTCGAAGCGCATGCCGACCAGGAAAGCGCGCCCCAGTTCGGGCAGTGCGAGTTCACGTCCGAGATCGAGATTGAAGAGCAGTAGCAGCAGCCGGGCCAGGGCGGCAAAGCTCAGTAACAGTGCTGTGGCCCCCAGAATGAATTGCAGGTCGTCAATAATAATTTCCATATTCCCATCGCCGAAATCGGTGGTTCCCAGAAATGCATTTCTAACAGTCGGAGACTGAAGAAAAGATGAAGAGACTCCTCGGCGGAACCATGTTGACATCGATACCGGATCCATATATATGTCGGCCCTATGTCCCAGAGGCCGAAGGAGATGGACGCCGTCGCAGACCGTTGACAGGGAGGGGCTTTCGGGAAGGAGCGCAGATCGATTCGTCCCGGGAGCTCTTGGGTCCTTCCTGAATGATCGGCGCTTGCTGGTAAGGTGGTTGGAGTGAGGGGCCTGGACCGGTTGCATGACAGGGAAACCCCGGGTCGGAATCCGGTTTCGACACGGGGCTTTTTGTGGTCGATAGGGGAGCTTTCGAGGAATGAAACAAAAAATTCTCTTATTCTTTCTGTTGGTTTTTCTGCTGGTTTTAAGTCCGGGAGGGGTTAGCCTGCAGGCCTCTTCATCCGCTTCCCGCCGCGAGATCGGCCAGACCGTGGCGGCTACGGTCACGGTTCAGCAGGATACCGAAAGGAACCGGCGGGAATGGTTGACCGAAAAACAGCAATTGCAGGCTGATATCCATGCTCTGGAATTGGAAAGCCGCCTGCTGTCCGTCCGGGTCAGAAGGTTGAAAGAGTACCGGAGTCAACGTCTCGAGGAGATTGCCCGGCTCCGGGCCGGGCTCGAGGAGATGAAAGCGATCGGTCTCGAACTCGATCCCTACCTCGATGAATTGACCGGTCGTCTGGAAGAACTGGTGGCCCATGACCTGCCTTTCGACCGGCAGGAGCGCGAGCTGCGTTTGCGCCAGCTGCGGGATGAATTGAACCGTTATGACTGCCGGTTGGCGGAGAAACTGCGCCGGGTGGCCGAGGTCTTGAAGATCGAAGCCGGTTTCGGTCGCGGTTTCGAGGTCTCAGAGGAGGACCTGTTGCTTGACGGGGCCGCAACCACGGTTCAGGTTTTGCGCCTGGGTCGGGTCGGGCTTTACTACCTGACCCTGGACGGTGAGCAGGCCGGCTGGTTCAATCGCACTACCGGCCACTGGGAAGCCTTGCCCCGGACCTACCATGAAGCGGTTAAGGAAGCCCTGCGCATGGCTTTGAAGCAGCGGGCTTTCGATCTCGTCCGGTTGCCGGTGAGCGCTGGAGGCGGGCAGCCATGAATCTGAAAAAAATCATTCTCCTCATTCCGGTTGTTTTTTTTCTGACGGTTCTGACGACGGTTGCGCAAACCCCTGCCGCAGCGAACCAGCCCGGTGCCTCCGTTCTTTCTCGGGCCGAGCAGCTGGTAAAGCGTGAAAAGTCGCGGGCACAGGCGGAGAATCGGCTCAGCCGGGCCGAGATCGCAGCCCAGAAAAAGACCCTGTTGGCCACTAAAGCGGAGGCCGCTCGCCGGGTAGCCGAGCTTAAAGATGAGATTGCCCGGCGGGAGCAGGAATTGGAAGAGTTGGCCTCCCGGCAGGAGAAATTGCGGCGGGAGAGCCGCCAGGCCCTGCAGCAACTCGATGAACTGGCCGGGGTCGTGCGTACCGGAACCCGGGATCTGCTGACCCTGTTGGAGAATTCACCGGTTTCCGGTGATGCGCCGGGCCGCCTGGCACCTTTGCGCGTGATCCTGAAAAAGACCGATTACCCGGGGATGGCCGAGATCAAGACCATGGTTGATCTTTATCTCGATGAGATACGGGCTTCAGCCGAAATCAAACGTTTCAAGGGGGAGTTTATCGCTCTCGACGGTCGGCGCCGTAACGGTCGTGTCGCCCGGCTCGGCGCCCTGACCGCGATCGTATGCGACCCTCGGGATCAGGCTTGTGGTTATGCGGTTTACGGTCCGCAGAATGATGCTCTGATCACGGTTTCGGAACCGGGCTGGTGGGTAAGGCGCAACCTTGAGAAATTCATGGCTGGTAGCGGCAACGCTGTCTATATCGATTTCTCCGGTGGTGATGCGGTGCGGCGTTTGGCTCTGGTGCCCTCGGCCTGGGAGCGGCTCAAGGCCGGCGGTTTCCTGGTCTGGCCGATCCTGCTGGTCGGTCTGGTGGCTTTGCTGCTGGCTTCAGAGCGCTTTATCTTCCTGAGTCGGGTCAAAAGCAATACCGACAAGGTCATGGGCCGGATCATCGAGCTGGTCCGGGAGGGTGAGTTCGAACGCTGTCTGGAACTGCTTGAAAACCGTAAAGGGCCGGTTTTCAGGGTTCTGCGGGCCGGACTTGAAGCCCGGCGGGCCAGTCTCGAAGTGCTGGAGAATGTTCTGGAGGAGGCTATCCTCAAGGAGCTGCCGCGGCTGGAAAAGTTTCTGCCGACTCTGCAGGTGCTGGCCGCCATCGCTCCGTTGCTCGGGCTGCTGGGCACGGTCACCGGCATGATCAATACCTTCCAGGTGATTACGGTTTACGGCGCCGGTGACCCCCGGATGATGTCAGGCGGGATTTCCGAAGCCTTGATAACCACCAAGCTCGGGCTCACCGTTGCCATTCCGATTATTCTGTTGCATACCTGGTTCGCCCGTCGGGTCGATACGATTATCGGTGACATGGAGGAGAAATCGGTCAGCCTGACCGTTGCTCTCCGGAAAAACCGGTGAGTCGCTCATGTCAGGGCACCTCCCGCAACCCGAACGGCTCTTTCCGGTTTGCGACTAAGTACTTTTTGCAGAATATTTTCCGGCTT
>JAADEO010000246.1 GCA_013153415.1 Deltaproteobacteria bacterium | reverse complement strand
CCGCCCTTTTACGATCGGATCAAAGTCTCAGGTAGCGATCAAAGACTGCCGAGCTTGGCATAGGCCTGCTCGGAAATCTTGTTCCACTCGTCGTACTGTTTCTGGAAAGCCTTGTAGGCATCGCAAACCTTCTTGGTGAAGGGATCCTTCTTGCGCAGGTCTTCGAGCACCTCATCAGCGTACTTCTTGAGCTGAGCCAGGACCGGATCCGGGAACTTGCGCAGTTTGACATGGTGCTTGTCGACCAGGATCTTCAGATAACTCTCGTTCTTGGCCTCGAATTCACAGAGCGACCACATGTTCGACTTGGCGCAGGCGGCATCGATAATCGCCTGGAGATCCTTGGGCAGAGCCTCGTACTTCTTCTTGTTGACCATGCACTCAAGAGTCGTGCCCGGCTCATGCCAGCCCGGATAATAGTAGAACTTGGCAGCCTTGTAGAAACCCATCTTGTAATCATGGTAAGGACCGACCCACTCGGTGGCATCGATGACTCCACGATCGAGGTTGGTATAGATCTCGCCGCCGGCCACGAGCACGGCATTGCCGCCGGCCTTGGCCAGAACTTTGCCGCCGAGACCAGGAATACGCATCTTCAATCCTTTGAGATCAGCAATGGAATTGATCTCCTTGTTGAACCAGCCGCCCATCTGGACACCGGTGTTGCCGGCCGGCCAGGCCTTGAGGTTGAATTTGGCGTAGAGCTCGTCCCAGAGTTGCTGACCGCCGCCGGAAACTATCCAGGCGTTCATTCCCTGGGCATTGAGACCGAATGGCACGGCCGCGAAGAACTGGGTCGCAGGATGCTTCCCGGCCCAATAATAGGCCGCTCCATGCCCCATTTCAACAGTACCGGAACTGACGGCATCGAAAACCCCGAGGGGAGGCACCAGCTCGCCGCCTCCGTAGACGGTGATCTTGAGACGCCCGTCACTCATCTCCTCGACCCATTTGGCAATCATATCGGCGGACTCACCCAGAACCGGGAAATGGGGCGGCCAGGTGGTCACCATCTTCCAGTGATAAACCTTCTTGGCAGAGGCTTTACGCGGTTTCAAAGCCAGACCGGCGGCCCCGAGGCCAACCGCACCGACTCCGGCTTTTTTCAGAACTTCACGTCTTTTCATCACTACCTCCTTGCTTGTAACCGTGTTTTGAGTAACAATCGATCTCTCTTGCGTTTACCACTCAGATCGCAGGCGACCGATTAAAACGATATTATATTGATCGACAATACCTCTGCCAGCCCGGTGCTGTCAAGTGCAAATCATAAAAAAGCGGGACCAATCAAATCCGGTACGTACTTTTTTCATTTCCGATCGTCAATTTCGAAAAGTCTGGCGGCGTTGATTCCACAAACCAGTGCGGCTTCATCCTCGGTGAGACCGGCTTCGGCGATCTCCCTGAAATAGCGGCCAGGGCGCAGCAATGGATAGTCGCTACCGAAAAGCACTTTGTCAAAACCGATCATCTCTCCTCCCAAACGATATATCCGATTGTCGAAAAGATAAGGCGAGGCTGCAGTATCATAATAGAGGTTGGCGACAACCTCGCCTACCTCTTTTTTAAGGAGATGGAAGAAGGGAAATCCTCCGCCCCAATGGGCGAAAATGGTCGGAACGTCCCCATAGAGCTTGAGAAAACGATAGAGCTGCACAAAGCTGACTTCGCTCTTGCCGGGATACTGGTGTCCCACCGGCTCGTTGGTATGCAGCATCAGCAGCTTTTTCCGGGAACGCAGCACGTCGATGACCGGAGCGAAGCGCTCCACCACTCCGGCCGTAAAACCTTCGACGTAGAAAGCCAGTTCCCCGATCCCGCTCAATCCGGCATCGATACATCTCTCGCTCTCACGGGCCGCGGCTTCGGGATCGGTGAAACCGAAACAGGCCAGCCCCCGCAAACGACCGGGGGAATTCCCGACCTGCTCGATAACATAATCGTTGCAAAGCCTCGAGACACCATCATCCCGCCAAGGAAAACCGAACACCACCGAGTAGTCAACCCCTTCCTCATCCATGGTTTCCAGCAACGCTTCAGCTCCCACCAGCTTAGCTTTCGGTGAGGCGTACAACAACTCGAAATCGGGTTCCCTGCGGAAAAATTTTTCCCGCTGTCTGCAGATCTCGGGAGGGAAAATATGAACATGAGCATCAATCTTCATCGGCCGACTCCAAATAAAGAGCTTGACAAAAATGTTAGATTATATTGATAATAAAGTACTTACCCACACTAGCACAGCTTGACGACCCATAGCAACCACCCGATCGCCCCACGACTCGTACCCAGGCAGATGACACCCCGGGCTCCCCCATTGGACATGCCGGAGTCTGAAATCACGCCTGTTTCAGACACATCTCTTCTCCACTTTTGACCAGTTTTTTCGATTACCCATGCTTAATGAACAATACCATAATATTCTGGAACTGATCGACACGATCCCGCATATCATCAGCCACCGGGATTGCGACGGCTACATCCGAATCTGCAACCAGGCATTCGCCGATTTTGTCGGCAAACCTGCTGACGAGATTATCGGTCGCCACGTTCTCGAAATCTTCAAACCGAAACAGGGAAAGCTTTTTCTCGAACTCGACCAGCAGTCGATCAGCCAGAACAAAAGCCTGCAGACCGTTCTCCCTCTCTACAATTCGGAAGGAGAACGGCACTTTTACGAAATCATCCGCACCCCCATGCGGGATCCAACCGGCGTCATCAAGGGAGTCGCGATTGTCGCTCACGATATTACTGAAAAAGAATTTCTCCGGGAAAAAGCGGAAGCGGAGAATTACCGCTACCTGGCCTCTCTCGAAGCCAGCCCCATGCCGATGGTGGTCTACAATATGGTCGGCGAAGTCGATTATATAAATCCGGCATTTGTCGAAATTTTCGGCTGGACTCTGGAGGAGTGCCAGGGAAAGAAGATGAATTTCGTTCCGGACGACTGCTGGCCGGAAACCCGGGAAATGATCGAGATGGTCAAACGCGGCGAAAGTTTCAACGATATAGAAACCAGGAGGCTGACCCGCAACGGGAAAACCGTTATCGTCAGCGTCAGTGGAGCAATGTTCCGGGACCGCCGAGGGCAGTTGCAGGGCAGCATCATCACCTTAAGAGACATCACTCACCAGAAAAACCTCGAGGAACAGCTCAATCACAGCCGTAAAATGGAGGCTCTGGGCAACCTGGCCGGAGGCATCGCTCACGACTTCAACAACCTTCTGACCGCCATCAGAGGACATGTCTCGATTATCCGGATGAAAGCGGAGA
>JAADEO010000143.1 GCA_013153415.1 Deltaproteobacteria bacterium | reverse complement strand
GTGGCCGGCACTCCGCAGCTCCTTATCCGGATCGACCGCAAGGCCATCGCCCGTTACGGTATCAATATCGAGGATGTCCAGAGCGTTATCCGGGTCGCGGTCGGCGGTGAACGGGCCGGGCAGATTTTCGAAGGGGTCCGTCGCTTCGATATCCAGGTCCGTTTCGTCAAGGAGGCCCGCGATCGACCGGAGGCGATTCGCCACCTGCTGATCGCCGCCCCCGGCGGCGCCCGGGTGCCGCTGGATCAGTTGGCATCGATCGAGGAGATCGTCGGGCCCCGCCAGATCACCCGGGAAAACAGCCAGCGTTTCATTACCGTGCAGTGCAATGTCCGGGGCCGGGACATCGGCAGTTTCGTGGCCGCGGGAAAGCGGCTGATCGCCTCCCGGGTACGGATGCCGCCGGGCTACCTGGTCAGCTGGGGCGGGCAGTTCGAGTTGCAGCAGGAGGCCAACCGCCGCCTCTCCCTGGTGGTGCCGGTCACCATGGCGATCATCCTCCTGCTCCTGTTCATGAACTTCGGCTCGCTGAAAAACACCCTGCTGATCCTGCTCAATATCCCGTTGGCCCTGGTCGGCGGAGTCGTGGCCCTGTGGCTGACGGGACAGAACCTTTCGGTTCCGGCCTCGGTCGGTTTCATCGCCCTTTTCGGTATCGCCCTGGAAAACGGCATGGTTCTGGTCGCTTATCTCAACCAGCTGCTGGAAAAGGGGGTCGGGATCGACGAGGCCTCGGTCCGGGGAGCCTGCCTGCGCCTGCGGCCGGTTTTGATGACAGCCATCACCACCGCCCTGGGCCTGGTGCCCTTATGGCTCAGTGCGGGAGCCGGCAGCGAGGTGCAGCGCCCCCTGGCGACCGTGGTTATCGGCGGCCTGGTTACTTCGACCGTGTTGACCATGCTGGTCATCCCGGCTTTATATAAATGGTTTACAAACCCGATAGGAAAGGAGCTTATGTGATGCGGAAAAAATCTTTGAGGAATATCTGTTTTGCGGTGGTTCTGCTGCTTGTGATAATGGCGCCAGCCGGGTTCGCGGCTGCCAGAGAAAGTGCGGATGGTGATTTTTCGACGGTCAGGGTGACCAACAGCAAAACCTTTTTCAGACAGGTGCGGACCGCGGTCGATGATGATGGTTTCAGGGTGTCCGGCCGTCTCCGGCTCAAGGGGCGTACCGGCAGCAACGTGCCCGATTATATCGAGATCTCCCTGCTCGACCGCGAGGGCCGGGTGATTGAAAGCCGCAAGGTCTCCTACACCCCGAAAATCCTCTGTGATCGGGGAAAGCGCCGCGAGGCCCGCTTCTCCGCCCGTTTCAGCGAAACACCTCCCGCAGGCGGTACTGTTCGTCTCAGCAATATCGACTGAGATAGCGACCGAAAAAGAGCGACCAAAGGGGTCAGTCGGGCAAGATGCCGGCTGGCCCCTTTGTCTGTTTATGATGATTGCCGGGAGCTGAGCCGTTTAAGGGCAGGATTGGAATACTGATCCGCAAACCCCCAGTTTGTCTGTATTCGTGGTTCATCGAAGAATCGTTTTCTTATGTTCCTCCTCGACTATGTCCAGGATGCGGGCGGCGGCATCGCCGGGAATAATCACCCGTTTCCGGAATGATCCGGTTTTCTCTTTAAGCCCCTGTCGGTTGCGTTGCAGGTCTTGCAGAAAATTGTGCCAGTCATTGGTGTTGTCAAGCAATGGCAGTGGCTGGTAGCGTTTGTAGTTGGGGCTCTCCATTCGGTAGCGGGTAACAGCTACCGGCGTATCATTCAAGGCTGTATCGAGAGCGATGGTGGAAGGGGTGGTGATAACGCCCCGAGCGGTTGCCAACAGTTTTGGTGTCGGCCAGGTCGTATTGTTGGTCGGGTCGGCCGGATCGAGTACCGTGATATTGTTGAGCGAGCGCAACGCCGCAGCATGGTCCGGGGCCCGTTTGGTGATGCTCGGGTGGGGCTTCAGCATGAAGATGAACTCTTGAAAACGGTTGGCTGTTTCCTGGAGGTCGTGAAAAAAGTGTTTCCGGTAGTCAGGGCTGAACTGTTTGGCGTGCAGGCCCTCAAAGATTGCGATCAGAGGTTGTCGTGGAGGCGTTTCTTGGTTGCAGACAGGGGATTCAGGGTTGAACTTGGGGCACCCAACGGCAACGCATTTGGCTAGCGTGTCCGGAGTGGGGTTGCCGGTGAGGTTTTCGGGCTTTCCCCAGGTCAGGATCCGGTCGGCAGCGAAATTGATGTTATTTCCTATTTCAGGGTCGATATAGGTCAGGCCGATATTTTCAAAAGCGTGTTGCAAGGTGTAGGTGCGGACCCCGGCGGCCCTGGCAATTCTCACCAGGCGGCTGGCGACCTTATGTTCGGCGATCGAGGATTCGACCGTGTTAAGCAGGGCATCCACTTGCATAAGGCGGGAAATTGCATCTTTGAGATTGCCGTGGCCGACCGTAAACTCGATTTCGAGGCCGCGCTTCTTGAGCAGTTCCCGGGTCGCTGGGAATTCCTCTAAAACCTTGCGCCGGGCCCAGAATACCGCCTCGATTCCGGATCGTTCAGCTGCCCTCCGGTAGATATTGCAGAGCAGATCGATATCGTGGGTGCGGCTGATCAGCAGTACCAGCTTTATCTTTGTTTCCGGCTTCCGGGATCTGGTCCGCTCCCGGCTTCGGCTGGCGGTTTTTAACAGAGGAAGCAGCGTGAGTTCGCGGAGAAAAGATTTGAGCGGTTGTTTTTTCATTATTCTCAATTCGAATGCGATGGATAAGTAATAATGCGATGGATAAGTAATAAGCGGATTGAAAAACTTTCGTTCCTGTATCCCGGGAAAGGGGACATCCGAGTCGGTCTCAGTGACCGGCTTTTTTTGTTTTCAGTGATCGCATCATTCTCTGCATATAAAAAAACTAAAGCACTACCGGCTAGAAGCCGGTAGGTTCATAGGTCGGCTGAAAGCCCGACTGTTGAGTACACGTAAATATTCAACCTGAACAACAAACCCTCAGCTGTTTTCTGTTAATTCGCGCCTTTCGCGTTTTTTCGTAGTTCCAGAAACTACAAAAGGCGCGAAAGACACGAAATAGATTATTACTCCGGTGTTTAAATCTCTAAACTGATAGCCAAACAGGACAATGGTTTTCTGGGTTTTTGCTTTACCTGTTTTGCCACCGGAGTAATAACGTCCAGCGAGTTCTCCGATAACGGGAGAGATCCCGATGCTTTCCCGTAATCAATCACCAGTTTTGTGGTTTTCCCCAGTGGGTATTTTGTCAGGGTGTGAAATCGGTTACTGAAAACGCA
>JAADEO010000149.1 GCA_013153415.1 Deltaproteobacteria bacterium | reverse complement strand
CCTGGTCCGGCCTTTTGCCGATACCGGCTCGGGAACCCCCTGGCCCCCGATCGCTTTCGGCCTCCACCTGGCCGCGGCCGGACTCCTGGTTCCGGTCTTCGAAGAACTCCTGATGCGGGGCTTTATCTTCCGTTTCATCCTCCAGTGGGAAGCCAGCCGGCGGGAACAGGCCGCCGATCCTTTGGGCCAGGTCCTGGAGGAGAAATCGATCAACGATCTTTCCCCGGCCACCTGGTCGTGGAACGCGGTAATCATCTCGACCCTGATCTTTGCCGCCGGGCACCACCCCCATGAATGGCTGGCTGCCATCGTCTACGGAGCCCTGATGGCCGGGCTGATGATCAGCCGCCGGGACCTGCTGACCCCGGTCGTCGCCCATGCCGTGACCAATATCGGCCTGGGGCTGTATATCTATTTCACCGGCAGCTGGTATCTCTGGTAGAAAAAACCGCCCCCTCCGGCCGCTTCCGGAAAACAGTTCGCCCCTGACGCTCTGCACCTTCGATTCTTGGGTTGCTTAATCGCGCGGGAAGTAGTATACAGCCAAAACCATACCAAAAGCATACAGTTTGATGAAGGAAACAACCGGCGAAGGAGGAAACAGTGGGGAAATTCATCACCGCCAACGGCCTGAAACTGCATTACCTCGACCATCCCGGCCCAGAACCGGCCCTGATCCTGATGCCGGGCCTGACTGCCAACGCCCACTCCTTCGACGGCTACATCGAAGCCGGCCTGAGCCCGGCCCGACGGGTCCTGGCCCTCGACCTGAGAGGCCGGGGACTGAGCGACAAACCACCCACCGGCTACAGCATGGCTGATCATGCCGCCGACATCATCGGTTTCATGGATGCCCTGGAGATCGAACAGGCTTTTCTCGGCGGACACTCCTTCGGCGGCCTGCTGACCATCTACCTGGGCGCCACCCACCCCGAGCGTTTTCCCCGGCTGGTGGTCATCGACGCGGCCGCCAGCATGCATCCCAACACCATGGAGCTGATAAAACCGTCGGTTGAACGCCTCGGCCAGGTCCTGCCTTCCTGGGAAAGCTATCTGGAGGCCATGAAAAACCTGCCTTTCTATCATGACTGGTGGGACCCCCTGATCGAAAACTACTACCGGGCCGATGTCGCCATCAACCCCGACGGCAGCGTCACCCCCCAGGCCCGGCCTGAAGCGATCATCGCTGCAGCGGGAGCGGTGATGATGGAGAACTGGCACCAGCACCTGGCCGCCCTCAGGCAGCCCTTGCTGCTGGTCAACGCCCCCGGACCCTTTGGCCTGCCGGGCACCGCCCCGGTACTGCCGAAAGAGTTGGCCCTGGAAACCGTCAACGCCGTCGCCGACGGACGTTATGTCGAGGTTCCCGGCAACCACATGACCATGCTCTTCGGACCCGGAGCCGAAAAAACGGTGGCCGCGATTCTCTCATTCCTGAATTCCGACTAGAAACAGGAACCGCAGCCAGCCACGAACAAAATCCGGAATCATCTGAACCTTCTGCCCAAAAGAGGTGCAACATGCTCGACAACAAAACCGCCATCATCACCGGGGCCGGCAGCGGCATCGGCAAAGCCATCGCCCGCCACCTGGCCGCGAGGAAGGCCAAGGTCGTAATCGCCGATCTCAACGAAAAAGCGGCCGCCGAAACCGCGGCCGAAATCAACGCCGCCGGCGGCCAAGCCCTGGCTGTGGTCTGTGACGTCGCCAGCGAAGAAAGCGTCGAGGCGATGGTCGAAAAAACCGTCTCCAGTTTCAGCTCGGCCGACATCATCGTCAACAATGCCGGTCTCCAGTTCATCAGCAGGATCGAGGATTTTCCGCTCGAAAAGTGGAACCAGCTGCTCTCGATCATGCTGACCGGCACTTTCCTCTGCACCAAGGCCTGCGTTCCCCATATGAAAGAGAAGGGCTGGGGCCGGATCATCAACATCTCTTCGGCCCATGGCAAGGCTCCTTCCCCCTGGAAGTGCGCTTACGTCTCGGCCAAGCACGGGATTATCGGGTTCACCAAGGTCATGGCTTGTGAACTGGCGGAATGGAATATCACCGCCAACGCCATCTGCCCCGGCTACGTCCTGACTCCCCTGGTCCAGAAACAGATCACCGATCTGGCCCGGCAGTACGACATCAGCGAGGATGAGGTCCCGGAACAGGTTCTGCTGAAGAACCAGCCGCTCAAGAAGATGGCCAGTCCCGAAGAGATCGCCGCCCTGGCTTACTACCTGACCGGCGACGAAGCCCAGTGCATCACCGGCCAGGCCCTGAGTATCGACGGCGGCTGGACCTTCTGCTGACAACTTCGGGCGCCATCGACGGCGGACAGGAAAAGAGTTGAAAAAAAAATTCCGGCAGCGGCTGTTTCCGGCCCTGCATAAATATACCGGGCTCCTGGCTCTGGCGTTCTGCGTCTGGATGGCGGTCAGCGGCGTTCTGCTGAACCATCCGCAGATCCTTAAACCATACTCCCTCCCCAACCAGCTCATGCCGGCCAATTACCAGTATGTCAACTGGAACCGGATGAGTTGGCGCGACGCGGTCTTCTCCGGCATTGATGACAACCTCCTCTATGTCGGAGGCAAGGAGGGCGTCTGGCGCAGTCTCGACCAGGGCAAAACCTTCAGCCCCCTGCGCCGAGGTTTTCCCCGCACCCCCTACGAGCAGGATACTTTCAGCCTGCTGCTTGCCCGCCATGCCGGGCAAGAAACGCTCTACGCCGGCACCCGGGCAGGGCTTTTTCGCTGGCAGCAAAACTCCTGGCAGGCCCTGGGCGACAGATTTTTCGCCGGTCGCAGCGTGGTTGATGTTATCCAGGTCGAAGACCGTGTCCTGGCCTTTACCGACAGTGCCGCTTACCAGGCTCGGTTGGATGAGGAACCTCCGGTTTTCCGGCCCCTGCCGCTGCCCCGCAAAGAGAAACGACCTCCCCGGGTACCCCTTTTCCGCTGGCTGCTCAAGCTCCACGACGGTTCGCTCTGGGGGCTGCCGGGACGCCTGGGCGTCGATATTATCGGCCTGGCTCTCCTCTTTCTCTCGCTTTCGGGACTCCTGGTCTGGTATGTCAAGTGGCGGCGCAAAGCCCGCAAGGCTACCCGGCTCTCCGGCAGGTTCTTCGCCTTCAATTACCGCTGGCACCTGAAACTCGGTATCGCCATGGCCCTGCTGATCGCGGTCACGACCCTGAGCGGCATGCTGGTCCGCCCGCCCCTGCTGATCGCAATCGTCAATTTCAGCGTTCCGGCCGCCTGGATGCCGGAACTCGACCCCGAAAACCCCTGGGCCGGACGCATCCAGCGGGCCACCTGGATGCCGGGCAAGAAGAAACTGGTGCTCGCCACCCGCCAGGGCTTGTTCGCCGGTCCGGCCGACGGCTCGGCGGCCTTTATCCACATTCCCGATGCCGTACCGATCCACGCCATGGGAGCCACGGTGTTCAAAACCCTCGATAATGACAGCCTGCTGATCGGCTCCTTCAGCGGCCTCTATCTCTGGAATACGCGGGAGGGAATCGTCATCCAGCTGAGAAGCAGGTCCAAGCTCGGTGTTCCGGACTGGGGCCGTCCCCTGCTGGTAACCGGGGTTGCGATCTTCGACAACAAGCCCTTGCTGGTCGCCGATTACGACGAGGGCCTCAAGTCCCTGCGCCAGGACAACTGGCTGCGCCCGGAAATGCCGGCGGCGATCAGTTCGCAAAGCCGGATCTCGCTCTGGAACGCGCTCTTCGAATTGCACAACGGCCGCATTTTCGAAGAGTACCTGGGCCCCCTGTACTGGTTCATCATCCCCACCGGCGGCCTGGCCCTGCTCACGATCCTCGCTACCGGAATCCTGGGCTGGATGAGCCGCCGGCGCAAGCGTGAACCCCGCACCTGAACCCCGAAACCGGTGACACTCTTTTGAAGAAAGGCCTTCTGCTCCATACCCGGCCGCAAACGGTGCCGGCCAGCGCCCTGCGTTTCCGCCTCACCTGGGGACTGGGAGGGGCCGCCGTCCTGATGGTCGTCGTGCAGCTGACTACCGGACTGCTGCTCAATTTCTTCTACCGGCCGACCCCGGCCGGGGCCCCGGTTTCGATTACCCATCTCAACAACGAGGTTTTCTGCGGCCGGCTGTTTCACAACCTGCACCACTGGACCGGTCACGCCCTGGTCGTAATCGTCGTTCTCCACCTGCTCAGGGTCTTCGGTCGTGCCGCATACCGGCAGGAGCGCTACCGCAACTGGCTGATCGGCCTGGGACTACTGTTTCTGGTCCTGCTGGCCAATTTCAGCGGCTATCTCCTGCCCTGGGACCAGCGCTCCTACTGGGCCGTAACCATCACCACGGCGATGCTCGGCTACCTGCCCGGCCTCGGACCGTTCCTGCTCGAAGCGGCCCGGGGCGGCAGCGAGGTCGGCCCCGCCACCCTGCATCTCTTTCACACTCTGCACAGCACTGTCCTGCCGGCGGGGCTTGCAGTCCTCATGCTCTGGCATTTCTGGCAGATTCGCCGGGCCGGCGGTCTTCTCCTCAAATCCTCCGGCAGGCCAGGCGAAAAACCGGAAAAACTGGCGGCCGACCCGCATCTCTTCATCCGGGAAAAAGCCGCCGCGGCCATCATCCTCTGCCTCCTGGTCTACGCCGCGATCTTCTTCGATGCCCCCATCGGGAGCCCGGCCAACCCCGCCCTGACCCCGGCATCTGTCAGGGCGCCCTGGTATTTCATCGGTTTCCAGGAACTTCTCATCCATACCAACCCGACCACGGCGATCCTGGCCCTGCCCCTGCTGGTCGTCATGTTCCTGGTGCTTTTCCCCCTGGCCGACCCGGAAAACCCGGTCGTCCAGCGCGGGATCACGGGGCTCTTCTACACCCTGCTGGGCGGGTTTTTAATACTCACCGGCACCGGGCTCTTCCTGCGGGGTCCCGGCATGGAGCTGGTCTGGCCGTTTTGACGAGAGTGGAAATGCGAACCCGAACCGAAAAATCGACACCACCACCCGGCTCTGCCAACGGACGGCGCAATTTCATGAGGCGTCTCTGGCGCGGAGCGGGCCTGCTCGTCCTGGCGCAGTTTCTCGGTGCCAGCATCTATTTTCTTCTTTCCGGCAGCCGCCGCAAGAAAAGTCCGATCCCGGTTTTCATCGATGTCGGGCCGGTGGAGGATTTCGCTCCGGACTCGGTCACCCTGGTTCGCCGGGGAGAGTTCTACCTCAACCGCTTTGCCGACGGCGGTTTCCTGGCCCTGTCGAGGAGGTGCACCCACTTGGGCTGCGCCGTAACCTGGGACCGGGAACGGAAGATTTTCACCTGCCCCTGCCACGCCTCGAGCTTTTCCCGCGACGGCAGCGTGCTCAAATCTCCGGCCCCGCGACCGCTCGATCTGCATCCTCTGATCATCGAAAAAGGCCGGGTCAAAATCGACATCGGAACCCGGCGGCGCCGAACCCTTTTTTCCCCGCAGCAACTCGGCTACCCGGCCGGTAAGCAGAAAACATGATACGCCACTGGGAAACCGCCGGCCTGGTCGCCACCCTGCTGCTGGCCCTGGCCCTGCCGCTCTATCTCTGGCACAACCGGCTGCAACCCGCCACCCGGCCCCAGCTCCAGGCTCCGACCTTCGTCGGCCGCCAAGTCTGCGCCAAGTGCCACCAGCGGGAGGAAAAACTCTTCGCCAAGTCGGACCACGACCTGGCGATGGCCGTCGCCAGCGATCAGACGGTACTCGGCGATTTCGACAATGCGACCTTCACCTTGCGGGGCGTCACCTCGCGTTTTTTCCGCCGGGACGGCAAATTCTTCGTCCATACCCGGGGACCCGACGGGATCATGGCCGATTTCCAGGTCACCCACACTTTCGGCTGGACCCCCCTGCAGCAGTACCTGGTTCCTTTTTCCGGCGGCCGCCTGCAGTGCCTGCCCCTGGCCTGGGACTGCCAGCAAAAAAGATGGTTCCATCTCTACGCCGAAAATCCCCCCGACCCCGATGACTGGAATTACTGGACCAACCGGGGACAAACCTGGAACAACATGTGCGCCGACTGCCACTCGACCAATTTCAGGAAGGGTTATGATTGCGAAAAGGATGTCTACAACTCCAGTTACACGGAGATCAATGTCAGCTGCGAAGCCTGCCACGGACCCGGCTCCCGGCACGTCGCCTGGGCGGAAACCTTGCAACCCCAGGATTCCGACAACGGTCTGGTAGTCCATACCGGGAAAATGAGCGCTCAGCAGCAGGTGGAACTCTGCGCCTTCTGCCACTCGCGGCGCTCGGCCCTGAGGGATTTCCACTTCGCCAACGGAAAACTTCTCGCTTCGCTGGCTCCGCGACTCCTCGAGGAACCACTCTACTACGCCGACGGACAGATCCGGGACGAGGTCTACGTCTACAACTCTTTTCAGCAATCCAAGATGTACGCCCGCGGCATCCGCTGCTCAGACTGCCACGACATCCACTCCCTGAAACTCCACCGCGAAGGCAACCAGCTCTGCCTGCAGTGCCACCAGGCCGATATTTACAACCGCTATTCCCACCATTTCCATAAACAAAAAGGCGACAGGAGCGGCCGCCCTCTCCGGGCCGCCGACGGCAGCGTCAGTTTCGCGGTCGGCACCGGGGCCTCCTGCGTCGGCTGCCACATGCCGGGCCGCACCTACATGGGCAACGATTACCGTCCCGACCACTCCCTGCGCCTTCCCCGGCCCGCTCTCAACCGCGCATTGGACTCTCCCGACGCCTGTTTGCGCTGCCACCAGGACAAGAACCGGCAGTGGTCGATCAACCTGACCCGCAAATGGTATGGCGAAAAGAATCCCGCCCATTACGGCACCACGCTTGCGGCCGGTCGCCAAACCCGGCCCGAGGCCCGGGGGCAACTGCTCGCCCTGGTGAAAAACCGGCTCTATCCGACAGTGGTCCGGGCCACGGCCCTGAAACTGCTGGGCCGCTACCGGGGAGAGGAGGTAACAGACCGGTTCCAACAGTGCCTGGAAAGCGATGAAGCCCTGCTGCGCCGCACCGCCCTGCTCTATATGCCGGGCCCGGCCGGAGAGAGAGGCAAAGCCTCCATCCCGCTGCTGAACGACCCCGTCAGGGGAGTGCGCATCGAGGCGGCCCGCAACCTCAGCGAGGCGCCGGACGGCATACTATCTTCGCAAGGGGAGAAACACTACGGAAAGGTATTGGCGGAACTTTGCCGGACCCTCGAGTACCGGGCCGATTTCGCCGACAGCCGGACCAATCTCGGCATCCTCCATCTCTACCGGAAGGAACCGGATGCAGCCGCAGCCGCCTTTAAAAAGGCGATCGCCATCGACCGCCATTTCTATGAAGCCTATCGCAACCTGGCCATCCTTTACAGCCGCAGGAACGAGCCCCGGAAAGCGGAAGAGATTCTGCGCCAAGCCCTGGCCCTGGACAGCAGCCTCTACGATATCCACTACTCCCTGGGCCTCCTGCTGGCCGAAAGAAAGCACTACCCGGAAGCTCTCGAACATCTGCAACTGGCCGCCGACGGCCTGCCCGGCAACGCCCGGGTCCATTACAATCTGGGCCGGCTGCTGGCCTTTCTGGGTAAAAACCGGGCCGCGACAAAAGCCCTCGGCCGGGCAGTCGCCATCGCTCCCCGCAACCTCCAATATTTGGAGGCCCTGGCCCGACTCCAGCTGCGGGAAAACCACCCGGACGAGGCGGTCGAGCTGGCCCGAAAACTGATCGCCATCGATCCCGCCAACCCAACCGGACTACAGATACTCAAGCACTTCCAGAAACGCTGAGAGGTCGAAATCCTCCCTAACGCCATTCAATCTTCGGAGTGCTTCGCCAGGGAATTCTTCGAAACTCGTAACGCGGATAACCGGCCACCATCGCCCCCCGCAGCTTGTGCCCCTCGGGCAGCGCTACCAGTTCCTGCAGGGGTTTCCAGGACCTGATCGCCATCTCCAGCAACCCGGCCCAGCAGCAGCCCAGCCCATGCCCTGAAGAGGCGAGATCGAAATAGGCCAATGCCAGGGCGGCATCGCTGGTTTCGGAACCGGTCTTCGTGGGACCGTGAACCAGCATCAGAACCGGGGCCCGGTGCAGAATGAGATCGTCCCCGGCCGCCCAGGCAGCCGTAACCTTTCTCAATAACGGCGCCTGGGGTGAAGTCGGATTCCTTTCCAACTCCGCCTTCATCCAGTCGCAAGCCCTGTCGACGAAACGATCCAGAGATTTACGACCGGTGAAAATCATCCACTTCAGAGATTTGAGATTGTGCCCCGACGGTGCGTAACCTGCGAGTCCGACCAGCTGTTCCAGAACCCCACGCTCCGGCACCGCCGCCTTGAAACGCCGGACTGAACGCCGCCGGCGCAGTAAAGCTGCGATCTCTTCCGGGCCCGGACCGGTTTTGCTGTCTATCTCAGGACATTGCTCCGGCCCCATCCGGAAATGGCGCAAGGCCCCGGTCGGGCAGATAGCGACGCAGTGCCCGCAACGGATGCACCAGCGGGAAAATTCCGGACCCGGGGCCGGGACCCCGCCATCATCCGCTGGCAAAATCAGCTGCAAGGGACAGATGGCCACACACAAACCATCCCGCTTACACAAAGCCTCATCGATCGTTATCCCGACCATTTTTCTCTCCTCCGGCAATCATCTCAAATTTTGTTTCGGGCCGCAAAAACACTTCTTTTGCAGGCCTCAAGAACCACATTCAGAAAAAAACCCCTAGCGGAAAACTCGCTAAGGGTTATTGGCTGGAGCCGATGTGCGGACTCGAACCGCAGACCTACTGATTACGAATCAGTTGCTCTACCACCTGAGCTACACCGGCATGGTTTTGCGGAGCAACCGGGTTTTACGATTGTTCCGGGCCGGTCGTTTTTAAATGGTTCAGGGTAAAAATGCAAGTTGAAATTGATCACCTGCGGGAAGAGGTGGTTTCCATTTTTCCGGACCTGTGCTAGAAAAAGAGGATGGTAAAAAGAGAGCGAAAAACCGGCACGGCCAGATCCGGTCCCGGTTCGGAACGCCTGAGCGACCAGGATATCCGCCTTGAGGTCTGCCGCCTGCTGCGGGAGTGGGAGGATGATCCGCAGGAACTCGAGCCGCTGATCGACCGTTTCCTGGGAAAACTGAAACAGGGATGCAACCCGGTACAGGCCAGCCTGTTCACCAGCCTCAGTACCGGGGTGGTACGCCAGCGCCGACGTCTCGACCATTTCATCGACCGCCTGCAGCGACGTCCCCGAAAGGTCAAGCCGAAGATCAAGATTATCCTGCGCCTCGGGCTTTTCGAACTGGAGGAAGAGTGCCGGCCCGCCTACGCCATCGTCTCCGAAACAGTCAACCTGGCCCGGAGAATGGCCCCGGGAAGCGAGGGCTTCGTCAACGGTATCCTGCGCTCATTCCTGCGGGAAGGGGCGGAAAAGCTGTTGCCGGTTGAGAACCCCGCCGAGCCCGACAGCCTCGGTATTCGCTGGTCGCTGCCGACCTGGCTGGTAGAGAGCTGGCTTAAGGATTACGGCTCCGAAAAAGCGGTGCAGCTCTGCCATCGGGCCAACCTTTTCACCGGCACCTGTTTCCGGGTCAACCGGATCAGGCTTTCCCGCGAAGATTTCATCCGGGGCTGGCAGGAGCGCGACCGCGACTGCAGTTTTACCCTCGGCAACTACGGCGAGCAAGCTTTTTCCACCAGCCAGGCGGCCCGGCTGCTGGCTTCCGACTGGTTCCGGGAGGGATTGCTCAGCGTCCAGGATGAAGGCGCCCAGCTGATCAGCGAGTTACTGGCCCCGCAACCGGGAGAACTGATACTCGATGCCTGCGCCGCCCCGGGCGGAAAGAGCACCCACCTGGCCGAACTGAGCGGCGACCGGGCCCGAATCATCGCCCTGGATCGCGACCGCAAGCGCCTGCCGCTGATCGGGGAAAACGCCCGGCGCCTGGGCCTCGAAGCGATAACATCCGCAGCCTGCGACCTGGCCAAACCCCTGCCGGATGAATTCGCCCGCGCCTTCGACGCCATCCTCATCGACGCCCCCTGCTCCGGGCTCGGCATCATCCGCCGCCGGGCCGATCTGCGTTGGCGCAAATCCCCCGAGGAGAGCTGCAAGCTCAGGACAATTCAATTGCAAATCCTGGAAAATTGTTCTAGGTACCTGAAGAAAGGCGGGCGCCTGGTTTACGCCACCTGTACCACCAGGCAAAGGGAAAACCAGGAAGTGCTCAGCCGTTTTATGGAAAGAAATGACGACTTCCGGCTGGAGACCGGCACAGAGCTGGAGAAAGAGAAAGCGGGCCGCCTCCTCAACCGGGAGGGCTTCCTGGAAACCGCCTTTCTGCCGGAAAGCACGATGGACGGTTTTTTCGCCGCCCGCCTGAGAAAAACAACCTGAAAAACGAGAGAGACACAACCATGCGTATGATCGCACCTTCGATCCTCTCGGCCGACTTCGCCCGTCTGGGCGAGGAGATCCGGGCCGTCGATGCGGCCGGGGCCGATTTGATCCACATCGATGTCATGGACGGCCACTTCGTCCCCAACCTGACCATCGGGCCCGATGTCGTCAAGGCCCTGCGGCCCCACAGCCAGCTGCTGTTCGACGTCCACCTGATGATCAGCCAGCCGGAGCGCTATATCGACGCTTTCGCCGCGGCCGGGGCCGACATTCTCACCGTCCACCAGGAGGCCGGAGTCCATCTCCACCGCCTGGTCCAGATGATCCGGGCTCACGAGATCAAGGTCGGGATCTCTCTCAACCCGGCCACCCCGGCCGGCACCTTGGAAGATATCATCGACGAAATCGACCTGGTGCTGGTGATGACCGTCAATCCCGGTTTCGGGGGGCAAAAGATGATTCCCGGGGCTTTAAAAAAGATCTCCCGACTGCGGGAGCTGGCCCGCAACCGGGAGAAACCGTTGCTGATCGAGGTCGACGGCGGCATTACGCCGGAGACCATCGGCCCGGCCGAGACCGCCGGGGCCGACATCTTCGTGGCCGGTTCGGCGGTATTCAAAGGGACCGGCGACTACCGGGCCAACATCGAGGCCCTGAAAGGCGAGTCGGCCTAATATTCGAGGAAGCCGCGCAGCTTGCGGCTGCGGCTGGGATGACGGAGCTTGCGCAGGGCTTTGGCCTCGATCTGGCGGATCCGTTCACGGGTGACCTCGAAATCCTGGCCGACCTCCTCGAGCGTATGGTCGCAGCGCTCGCCGATACCGAAACGCAATCTCAAGACCTTCTCCTCGCGCTGGGTCAGGCTGCCCAGGACCTGCTGGGTCTGGGCCGTGAGATCGCTCTTGACCACCGATTCGAGCGGATTGATCGCCTTCTTGTCCTCGATGAAATCGCCCAGATGGCTGTCTTCCTCCTCGCCGATCGGGGTCTCCAGTGAGATCGGCTCCTTGGCGATCTTCAAAACCTTCTTGACCTTGTCGAGAGCGATATCCATGCGCTCGGCGATCTCTTCCGGGGTCGGTTCGCGCCCCAGTTCCTGCAACAGAACCCTTGAAGTCCGGATCAGCTTGTTGATGGTCTCGATCATGTGCACCGGAATCCGGATGGTCCGGGCCTGGTCGGCGATCGCCCGGGTGATGGCCTGGCGGATCCACCAGGTGGCATAGGTCGAGAACTTGTAGCCACGCTGGTATTCGAACTTGTCGACCGCCTTCATCAGGCCGATGTTGCCCTCCTGGATGAGGTCGAGAAACTGCAGGCCCCGGTTGGTGTATTTCTTGGCGATGCTGACCACCAGCCGCAGGTTGGCCTTGATCAGCTGGTTCTTGGCGTTTTCGGCCTTGCGCTCGCCGATGGTGATCTGCTCATCGACCCTTTTGAGATCGGCCACGCTCAGGCCGGTCTCGTCGCTGATCCGTTTCAGCTTGGTGCAGAGATTGTCGACCCGAAACCAGAGATCATCGAAACCATCCTCGTCGAGCCCGTACTCTTCGATGAAAGCCTGGCGCTTGGCCTCATCCTTGAGACAGGCCTTGCAGGTGGTGCGCAGCTGCCGCAGGCGGGTATTGTAACGCTCTTCGACCCGGGCCACCATCTTTTCGAGGTTGCGACCCATATCGACATAGCTCTTGAGGTTGGAGATGATATCCTCCATCACCGCCGGCCGCAGCTTGATGGCGTAGAACTGGGTGATGATCTCGCGCTCGTTGGCCTTGATCTTGGCCCGCAGACGGCTTCTTTCGGTCGAAGAACGGCGCAGCTTGGCGTCGGGATGCTTGAGCCGGTTGCGCAGGGTGCGGTTTTCGTAGAAGAGCTCCGCGATGGTCTCGATCCCGCCGATGATCCTCTCGGCCAGGGTCTCGTCGTCCTGGCTCTCCTCCTGTTCGGAGGCGATCAGTTCGGCGACCTCCTTCTGATCTTCGAGATCCTCGTCCTCATCGGATACGGCGACCACTTCCTCGGCCTCGACCACTTCCTCGTCCTCTTCGATAGTCACCAGGGTATCCTCGATATCCTCGTCGATCTCCACCTCCTCTTCGATATCCCGGCTGACATACTTGACGCTGACCTCCTCGTTCCGGAGCAGATCGCCCAAGTATTTCAGGGTGTTGATCGTCAGGGTCGACTTGAGCAGGGCCTTGACCACTTCGCGCTCGCCCTCGTCGATCTTCTTGGCGATCTCGACCTCGCCTTCACGGGTGAGCAGGGGCACCGACCCCATCTCCCAGAGATACATGCGAACCGGATCGTGATGCCGGTCCGAGGAACCCTCGGCCGCCGGCTGGGTGCCGACCTCGAGGGTATCCTTGGCGTGGGTATCCTCGGCCTCGGCCAGCTTGGTGCCTTTCTCATCGTCGATGACGTCGATTCCCATTTCGGCGAACAGGATCAGCATCTCGTCGATCTTTTCCGGGGAGACCGCCTCGGGCGGCAGGACCTCGTTGATCTGGGCGTAGGAGAGGAAACCCTTCTCCTTGCCCTGGCGGATCAGGTTCTTGATATCATCGGAATTGATAATGGTTTCAGTACTTTTGTTCTCTTTGGCCGCGACCGCGGCAGCACCTGATTTTGCTGACATCTTCACCTCGATATATGAATTGACTACTCTTTTGCAAATATTCTACGAAGCCAGCAGCTTCTTTTTAAGCTCCATTTTACGCCTTAGAAGCTCGAACATGCGCTCTTCGTCCCGGCACTGGGAAAGCTCCTGATCCAGAGACCGGCTCTGCTCCCGGCTGTCGCGTCTTTCCAGACTGAAAAGACAATCATTGATGGTCCGGCGGGCGGTTTCCAGATCTTCGACCCCGACCGCGAGGTTCACCAGGCGGGCATAGAGGGCTGAAAGAGCTTCATTATCGTCATGTTCCGCCAGGCGGCCGAGCAGGGCGGAACCGGGATCACTGCAATCTTTTCCAATCGCGGCCAGTTCCCGGAACAGGGACAGACAGGGCTGGTTCCGGGCCCGGACCAGAAATTCCTTTTCGACCTCCGGCACCAGTTCCGGGTAATCGATCAGCGTCGCCAGGATGATCTCTTCCGGCTGGAGCGACATGGAAGCCGCCGGGTCCGCGGACTTCGCTTCCGCAGCCGATCCCGGCCCGGCAGCGTTTCCGAAACGACGGTTCGAGCGTTTCCGCAAACGGCGGTATTCATCGAGCACGATCTCTTCGGCCAGACGCAGGGTTTCAGAGGTCGTACGCAGGGCCAGACCTCGCAGGGCCCGGTCCGGCACCAGCAGGATCATGGCGATCACCTCGCGCAGAAAGGCGAGACGGTCATTGTAGTTTTCGAGCCCGGCGCCACGCTGATGCAGGAAAAGATCAAAGAGCGGCGTCTGCCGCTCCAGAGCCTCCCGCAGGCCAGCATCATCGAGCCCGGCCGCCAGTTCGTCCGGATCCTTGACTCCCTCCGGCAGGGTCACGATATCGGGCATGATCCCGGCCGCCATGAACAGCGGCAGGGCCCGGAAGGCCGCAGCCCGGCCGGCCCGGTCGTTATCGAAGAAAACCGCCACCCGACCGGTATAGCGTTTGACCGCCTGAACATTCTCCGGGGACAAGGCGGTGCCCAGGGTGGCGACCACGTTGTCGATACCCCGCAGGTAAAGGGCCAGGGCATCCATGTAGCCCTCGACCAGGAAGGCGCAACCCTGACGGGCAATCGCCGGACGGGCATGATGAAGATCGTAAAGCAGGCGCCGCTTGTTGAAAATCGCGGATTCCGGGCTGTTGAGGTATTTGGGTTCGCCCTCGCCCAGGATCCGACCGCCGAAACCGACCACGACTCCGGAAACATCATGGATCGGAAACATCAGACGATCGCGAAAACGATCATAGGTGCGACCGCTCTCCTCTTTCCTGACCAGCAGGCCGGCGGCTACAGCGTGAGCTTCGGGAATACCCCGCCGCCGCAACTCGTCCTTGAGACCGGACCAGGAATCGGGGGCGAAACCGAGCCCGAAGCTTTCGGCCTGGGCCGGACTGATGCCGCGCTTCTCCAGGTAGGCCCCGACCTTGCCGTTAAGGTTTTCCCGCAGGCGTTGAACGAAAAATTCCTGGGCCGCAGCCACCGCCCGGGTCAGGTTCTCGCGCTCGCTGCGGGCCTTGGCCTGAGCTTCGAGACTGCCCTGCCGGCGCTCATAGGGAGTTACATCGATTCCCGCCCGGCGGGCCAGGCGCAGCAGGGTTTCCGGGTAGGAGAGGTTTTCGATCTTTTTAATGAAGGTGATCGCGTCGCCGCCGACACCGCACCCGAAACAGTGAAAAATCCCCTTGCCGGGATGAACCATGAAAGAGGGCGTTTTTTCCCCATGAAAGGGGCACAGCCCCTTGTAGTTGACCCCGGCCCGGGTCAGGGAGACATAATCGCCGACCACTTCGACGATATTGGTCCGGGCCCGGAGATCGCTGACGAACTCCGGCGGAAACGAGTACGAGGTCATACCTCTTCCTCCACCACCGGCACTTTCAGGCCGAGGGAGGGAAAATCTTCATAATCGATTTCGCCCCGGCGCCGGGCCAGGTCGATATTGAGACCGGCCAGCAGACGGTACGCCTCCAGGTAACGGGGAGCCTTCTCCCGCAAGGCCTCCAGGTGGGCGGCCACGGTCTGGTCGTCGCCCCGGACGATCGGCCCGGTCAGGGCTTCGAGCGGTGAAACCCGCTCGAGGTTTTCGAAACTGCCACGAATCAGGGGCAGCAGCATCTGGCGGGCGGTTTCATTATCGACCCCGATACCCGACATCAGGTTGATCGCCATATCCTCCAGAGCGATAAAAAAATTGGACGCCACCACAGCCGCGGCGTGATAGAGAACCTTGTCCTCGCCCGCCAGTTCCACCAGAC